>JAQWCA010000343.1 GCA_028706065.1 Tepidanaerobacteraceae bacterium | reverse complement strand
ATTTGGCTTCGATGAATAGTATTAAAAATTCATAGAAAAAATTAAGATTTTATGGGATAATAACTAAAAAACAGTATTTAAGTTTTGGGAATTACACCTTAATCATTTTTTATTAATATAATACACGATTAATCCTCAGGAGGGGTACATATGGAACATACTAGGGAAACTGTAATAATTCTTGATTTCGGAGGTAAATATGCCCAGATGGTGGCACGGCGGGTTAGAGAAGCTCAAGTTTACTGTGAAATACTACCTTATAGAACCCAATGGGAAGAGAGTGAAAAAAGAAAGCCAAAAGCAATTATCTTATCCGGGGGCCCGCACAGCACTTGCACTAAAAATGCACCGATTTGTGACAAGAGAATCTTTGAAGCCAATGTTCCGGTTCTTGCCATAGGTTACGGTTTGCAGCTTATGATAAAGGCTTTTGGTGGGAAAGTAGAGCCGGTTCAAACGATGGAGAGTGGCCTGGCAGAGCTTACGGTAGATGAGCCGGAAAGAATATTTCAAGGGTTAGGGCAGAGGTTAAAGGTAATGATGGGTGCTGGAGATTCTATTGTTTCACTTCCGAAGGAATTCAAGGTATTAGCTCATACTGATAAAAACTCTCCGGCTGCAGTAGGAAATGGCCAAAACATCTACGGTATAAGTTTTCATCCGGAAGATAGTAAAACACCTCAGGGCCGCGAAATATTAAAAAACTTTTTGTTTAGTGTTGCATGCTGTAATGGAACCTGGTCTATGACAGCTTTTATTCAAGATGAAATAAAACGCATCAAAGAACGGGTAGGTGATAAAAAAGTCATATGTGGTCTAAGTGGCGGGGTTGACTCATCAGTAGCTGCTCTTTTAGTACACAAAGCCATTGGTGACAATCTCACATGTATTTTTGTAGATCACGGTCTCCTTCGTAAAAATGAGGCACAATATGTTATAAAGACTTTTAAAGATAAACTTCACATGAACCTGATAGGTGTAGATGCTTCCGACCGCTTTTTAAAAAAACTTAATGGTGTAGTAGACCCGGAAACAAAGCGGAAGATAATAGGAGAGGAGTTTATTCGGGTCTTTGAAGAAGAGGCCGCCAAACTGGGTGAAATTGATTATCTAGTTCAGGGTACCGTATATCCTGATGTAATAGAGAGTGGTACCTCAGCAACTGGAGTTATCAAAAGTCATCACAATGTAGGCGGCTTACCGGAAGATTTGGAGTTTGAATTGATAGAACCTCTGCGAGAACTGTTTAAAGATGAAGTGAGAAAAATTGGCCTGGAATTAGGTCTTCCTGAAGAACTTGTATATCGCCAACCTTTTCCCGGGCCTGGCCTTGCGGTAAGGGTTCTTGGGGAAATCACCAAAGGAAAACTTGATATATTGCGAGAAGCTGACTTTATCGTAACTGATGAAATCAAAAAGGCAGGGCTGTATAAAGATATATGGCAGGCTTTTGCAGTTCTTCCCAACGTGCAAAGTGTTGGAGTGGTTGACGGTGAACGGACCTATACTCATACTATTGCCATAAGGGCCATTAAAAGTGAGGATGGGATGACCGGTGACTGGGCAAGACTTTCTCACGACTTACTGAACGTTATCTCCACCAGAATTACAAGTGCGGTAAAAGGTGTAAATCGTGTTGTATATGACATAACATCCAAACCACCGTCTACTATCGAGTGGGAGTAATCCCCAATTTGTTTAGCCTACTGCTGGAGTGATAGGAAAGGCTTAAGGAATGGTGGTTTATTCAATAGATAAGTAAAGGGCAATCTCTTTTAAGAGGTTCGCCCTTCTGATTACTAATAAAGAGATTCAATAAAATCTTTCGCTTCCTGTAAAGATAAGTCTGTCTCATTCTTTAATTTCTTTATTGCTTGCTGCAATACTTAATCCAATCTCAGGATGATAAGAGGGAATATTATTTAGAACCTACAGAGAAATTTTATAAATATCATGATATAAGAACAAGATATATAGATATAGTCTTAAATAGGCTGCAGAAAAAATTCCCTCAAGAAGATATAGATAAACTAATAGAAATACTATATTCCATGTCAAAAGAACTGATGCCAGAAGTTACAGACTTTAAAAATAGTTTAAAGAGTAAGCAAAATAAATAATGATGCTGAATACGATGTCTGGGCAGAAAAGTCTTAAAACCTTTGAAAGTAGGGGCTTTGGGACTTTTTTATTTCTCATAATACTAATACAAAAGATAATTTATTTATGATAAAATAAAGTTGCAAAGATAAGTGTTTTGTATTTTTCATTAAGTCGAGAGAGGGGTTGTTTATTTTCGGTGTTTGTCAAGTGAGTTGTCGTATTTGTTATTTTATTATTACGCTTATTCGCTGTTTAACCGATTTGCCATTGACATGGAGCCTCTGCCTATACGGTTCTAACCCTTAAAGGCAGATCTAAATAAAAGTGCTGCCTTTCCAAAAGGCTACCATATAGGGCCTCTCCATGTAAATGGTTCGCTCCGCCAAATCTCTATTTAGTTTTTTATCAGTTCTGTTGA
>JAQWCA010000342.1 GCA_028706065.1 Tepidanaerobacteraceae bacterium | reverse complement strand
AATGATATACTCTCAACTTTTTCACCTGAGAACCATTCACATAATTTACAAAATCTACTGGAAAATAATATCCATCTCAAAGGTATATTAATAGAGGTCATGATAAATAAAGCCATCATCAGCATTATCCGGTATACCAAAGCTTTTGGAGTAAAACTCTCAAAAATAGCTTTTAGAGTGGTGTTTAAAAAAACCGCAGGTAAAAAAATATAGGCCAGTGTTGAAAGAGGGGTAGTTATAAACGATTCCACCGCCATTAATACTACTTTGAAGGGATAGCTGTTTTCTATACTGTTATTTATAAAAATTACAAATCTATTGATTGGTATATATAACTTTGCAAGGATAGTCATGAAACAGCTCGATCTTATGGCTTCTTTCTCCCACCTTCTGTTAGTAAAAAATGTCCTTAATAAACTTCCTTTAAGAGTTCTGGAAATAAATCCGCTAAGAGTTGAAAGCCAATTATAGAAAAAACTTCCCTCATATACTTCCGGTTTAAAAATAAATGTAATTAAATTGAAAAATAAGCTTTTTTCCACCAATCTATATACATTTCCCATCGCTAATCTCCTTATAGACACTCGGTTATAAACACCAGATAATACCTTTTAAAATATTATTGCACATTTATGCTCATAACAGTCGTAGTAACTGAATACATATTTGTCTTAAGCTGTAGTGCAGTGCCTACTCGTATCTCATTGCTACCTAAAACTATGGCATTTTCTCCTGCGGATCCGGATCCGATTAGTGTGATATATATATCTTTGTATACCGGGTTAGGATAAGTAACCACTCGGCCATCGGCAGTCTCTACAATAGTATCTGAAGGTTTTACATCTAAATTTGTTATTTCCCCTAAAACCGCATTGGTTTTTGTTTCTTTTACAATATCCCCTACTTCAATTACATCAGCGGTAGCATCTCTTACTTCTTTGACATGTAATACCACTTCTATATTTTTCGTTACGGCACCGGCTGACTTTTGTTGGGTTTTGAGAGTAAATCTTCCAATAACAGCTACGACCAATATTATGATAAGCAGATCAATGATATTTATTAATCCAAAAAACCTGCCTTTATTATCAATGAAGCTCATTTGTTTACCTCCTCGATCACTTGATGATATACTTTCAAGACTTCATCAGTCATGGTTTCTATAGAAAAATACTTTCGAACTTCTTGCCGGCCAAAAGTCCCTAACTCCTTTCGGTGATCAAGATCTTTTAGCAATTCTTTAATAGCATTAGCTAAGTTTGCTGCATCACTTTTCATTTCTGAGCCTCGACCACTGAAATTATGCTTTTTTGCAACATGAAAATTTTCCGAACTTAAAATCCCCATAAAACCTGCTTCACCGGCAATAATGACAGGCTTTTCCATAGCCATTGCTTCCAAAGCCACCCGCCCTACACCTACAGCCACATCTGCCATATTCATAAGTAGCGGTGTATCAAGACGTGCTCCGGTAACGACAACTCTATCATCTGTGGCTTGGAAATTATATTTTTTGGCTAACTTAAATATAGCCTCATATTTATCACCTTCACCTACTATTATCAGTTTTACATTGGAAAAGGCTTTTTCTATTTCCGGCAAGGCTTCTATTAATCTCATTGCAATTTCTCCCCTGGCCCCCATAAGTCGACTAATATATACTATCTTCAAATCTTCAGGCTTTAGTCCCAGTTGCCTTTGTACATGGGATGAATCCACTATGGGATTAAACTGGTCAAGGTCAATGCCATTGGGAATAACAGATATTTTATCAGAATCAACTCTAAAACCGTTTATCAAATGTCTCTTAACATCTTCACTGACAGCTATGACTTTTCGACCCCATGTGGTAATAAATCCCATGCCCCAACTAGTAGAGTAAATACCGTGGGAAGTCGTTATGTATGGACAGCCGGTCATAAAACTTACCCATTGAGAAATCCAAGCTGGAATACGAGCATGAGCATGGATTATGTTTACTCCACTTTTTTTAACAATATCTGTAAGGCCATTTACAGAATGTATCAGATGTGGAGGTGACTTTCTATCCAATGGTAATGTATGATGCTCAATGCCATAACCTTCCAGTTGTTTTGTCAATTCTCCACCATGGGAAGCCACTATAACGTTGACTCCTCGTTTTTTCAATTGTCTAGCAAGAGATATAACGTGAGTTTCAGCCCCTCCGGCATCAAGAGCCATTAAAGCCAATAATACCGTAAGTCTTTTCATTAAAAAAGCCTCTCTCTCCGAGGAATTTGCTAAAAAAAGTATACCATCATACGAAAATAAAGTAAAGTTTATTTGATTACCGTGTAACCGCCTCTTACAAGCAATACCACATTATCAGTCTCAGCTTTTACGCCCCGCCCATCATCACGAGGTACAATGAGTAGGTGATTTTGGATAACGTTTTCTCCATCGATTGTATCTTTACCTACAGTTATATCTGCCAATCCGCCATTACCACTATCTGCAGCAGTGGCAATACCGCTTCTTAAGATAATTTCTGACCCTTTATCA
>JAQWCA010000341.1 GCA_028706065.1 Tepidanaerobacteraceae bacterium | reverse complement strand
TATGATGTTGATTTACATTCCGCACCAATGGTTTTAGCTAAAGGTGCTGATAAATTGGCTAAAAAAATAAAAGAGATTGCAGTTGAAGAGGATGTACCCATCGTAGAGAATAAAGCTTTAGCTCAGACTTTATACAAGACCGTAGAAGTAGGGGATATTATACCTGAGTCTTTGTATAATGCAGTGGCAGAAATACTTGCTTTTGTTTATAGCCTGAAAGAGAGGAGGGTTAATTAAAAATGAAATACGGTGATATAATTGTAGCCATCATGGCTATTACAGTGGTATTAATGATGATAATACCTTTATCTACCATTTTGATGGACTTATTGTTGACTTTTAACATAACCCTTTCTCTAATGATTCTTTTGATTTCGATGAATATGGAAAAACCATTGGATTTTTCTATTTTCCCATCCCTTCTTCTTCTGACAACAATGTTACGACTTTCACTTAACGTGTCTTCTACCAGACTTATTTTGCTTAATGGATATGCTGGTAGAATCATAGAATCTTTCGGGAATTTCGTGGTTAGAGGCAATGCTTTAGTAGGGTTTATAATATTTCTTATTATTGTAATAGTACAGTTTATAGTAATAACCAAGGGCTCGGAAAGAGTGGCTGAAGTTGCGGCACGATTTACCCTTGATGCAATGCCGGGTAAACAAATGAGCATTGATGCTGACTTAAATGCTGGAGTTATCAGTGAGAGTGAAGCACAAAAGAGAAGACAGGAAATCCAACAGGAAGCAGATTTTTATGGTGCTATGGATGGTGCTAGCAAGTTCGTTAAAGGTGATGCTATAGCTGGAATAATTATAGCCTTAATAAATATAGCAGGTGGGCTCGTCACAGGGATGATTTTTCAAGATTTGGAATTTACAGAAGCACTCAACAGGTATACACTTCTCACAGTGGGAGATGGTCTTGTTAGTCAGATTCCTGCTCTTTTGATTTCCACTGCAACAGGTATAGTTGTTACGAAAGTTGCTAGTTCCGGCCATCTGGGTGAAGATATCATTAAACAGTTAACCTCTTACCCTAAGCTTTTACTTTTAGCTGCCGCTGCTTTAGGCTTTTTTTCAATTATTCCTGGTCTGCCTTTTGTACCATTTATGACTTTGGCAGTAACTATGGGTTATATGGGTATATCATTACAAAGAGCATCAGATCGAGAGATTCAAAAAACTGATCAGATTCAGAAAGAAAAAGAGTTGGAGGAGATGAGAAAACCTGATAATATATATTCATTACTACAGGTAGATCCAATAGAGGTGGAATTTGGATACAATATTATTCCTTTGGCTGATGCGAATCAAGGCGGGGATTTACTTGACAGGGTGGTAATGATTCGACGACAGTGTGCTCTTGATTTAGGAATGATTGTTCCAATGATAAGACTACGAGATAATATACAACTAAAGCCCAATGAATATGTTATTAAAATTAAAGGCGTTGAGGCAGATCAAGGAGAATTAAGAACAGATAACTACATGGTTATGAATCCAACAGGTGGTAACCTAGAGATTGAGGGTATAGAAACTAAGGAACCAGCCTTTGGACTGCCAGCAAAATGGATATCCAGCGAAAAAAAAGAAATGGCAGAAATGAAGGGGTATACAATTGTTGATGCGTCTTCTGTACTCGCTACACACTTAACCGAGGTAATCAAGCTATATGCTCATGAGTTATTGGGCCGTCAGGAAGTTAAGAACTTGTTAGATAATTTAAAAAATCAATACCCTGCACTGGTTGAAGAAATAGTTCCTAAAGTAATGATGATTGGTGAAATACAAAAAGTGTTGTCCAACCTGCTTAAAGAAGGTGTTCCTATTAGGGATATAGTGACTATATTAGAAACACTTGGTGACTATGCTCAATTGACTAAAGATCCGGATATGTTGACCGAATATGTTAGGCAAAGATTAAAAAGGGTAATTACCGAGCGTTTCGTACCGGGTAAAGTCGCTCATGTTATCACTTTGGACACTGATATAGAGGATATAATACTTGAGTCAATTCGCCAAAACGAGCATGGAACCTATGCAGCCATAGAACCATCACAAATACAAAAAATAAGAAACACATTGGTTGGACTAGTTAATGACTTAAATACAAAGGGTATATCTCCTATAATTTTGACAAACCCGATGGTGAGGCTATATTTTAAAAGGATTATTGAGGATTATATCTCATTTTTACCGGTACTTTCCTATAATGAACTTGAACCAAGAGTTGAAGTACAGTCAGTAGGGACGGTGATGCTAAGATGAAAATAAAGACGTATATAGCTGATAATGTCCAAGAAGCCTTCTATAAAGTAAAAACTGACCTTGGCAAAGATGCAGTGATTTTACAGACAAAACAGATAAGAAAAGGAGGATTTTTTGGTTTTTTTGCTAAAAGAATGGTTGAGGTTGTTGCTGCTAATGACATAAGCCTAAGATCAGATTTATCAGAAAAACCTCCATTAAACCCCTTGCCCAAGATTGCAATTAAGCCAAGGGATTCTACGACCTTAGGAGGCATAAG
>JAQWCA010000340.1 GCA_028706065.1 Tepidanaerobacteraceae bacterium | reverse complement strand
GGATTTGCAATTGACTGGTTCAGGAAAGAATTTTATAGAGATATGGATGCAAAGACATTTTTTGATATGGAATTTCCGGAGGTTATTGAAAATTATGTAGGTAAAACAACTGTTGAGTTTTTGCCATACCTTGCAGGTGACAGGCAGAGCCTTACTCCCAAAAAAGGTGCTTTTAACGGATTAACCCTTGATACTGCCAGAAGAGATTTATTGGCGGCAATAGCATTGGGGATACATGAGCCTATTATAAAAACAATAGAACTAAGCGGAGCTTTTATGAAGCATAACCAAGTCATTAAGCTGACTGGGGGGATGACTACCCAGCAGTTTATTAATCTCAAAAAGAAGTTGTTAAAAGGCTTTGATTTTGCTGTTAAAGATAATTGTCCAATTATTGGAAACGGAATATTAGCATTACAAGCTTTGAAAAATCAGGAAGGTTAAGCTGTTGACAAAAAAATAAATAAATGATAGCATATGTATATACAAGTAAGTACATTTTTTTTGGAATTACTTGTATATACAATTCATGACATGCAATGTCAGATATATATATGGTAAGAGAGGTGTTATTTTGGAAATAGCAATAGGCAGTGATAACTTAGGGCTTGAACTGAAAAAGAAGGTTATAGATGAATTTTCCAAGAGGGGTTATACATTTAAAGATTTTGGTACGTACAGTACCGATCCGGTAGATTATCCCGATATTGCATACAACTTGGCTCAAAGCATTTCCAGGGGTGAGTATGAAAGAGGCATTTTAATCTGCGGAACGGGTATAGGGATGGCGATAGCGGCAAACAAGGTAAAAGGTGCATATGCAGCGGTATGCCATGATATTTATTCTACCGAAAGATCAATAATGAGCAACAACGTGCAAATAATGTGCATGGGCGCATTGGTTATCGGACCATCAACTGCAATTTCCTTAGTGGATATGTGGTTAAAGCTTAAATTTAAAGAGAGTCCATCCGTAAGAAAAATTGAAAAGATCAAAAAAATTGAAAATAATTCGCTGGGGGTAAGTTAGCATGTCTGAATTGTCTTATGATGCAGCTTTTTTAAGAAAAAAGGCATTTAACATAAGAAAACATATTATAACGACTGTGGTAAACAATGGAGAAGGACATGCGGGGCCTGCCTTATCCTGTGCGGACATACTTTCCGTACTATACATGGGAATAATGGGTGAGGACGACAGGTTCATACTGAGCGCAGGGCATAAATGTCTTGCATTATATGGTGCTTTAGTAGAAAAAGGTGTGGTGGATAGAAGTGTATTGGATACCTATAATCAGTTAGGGTCTCCTGTGCCTGGACATCCGGACATGACAAAATTACCAGGTGTGGAATTCAGTACTGGCTCTTTGGGTCATGGTTTGCCTTTAGGGTGCGGTTTGGCTCTTGCAGCTAAAATGCAGAATAAAAACTATAAAACCTATGTGCTAATGGGCGACGGCGAGCAGGGTGAAGGTTCAAACTGGGAAGCTGCTGCTTTTGCAGCACAAAAAAAGCTTGACAACCTTGTTGCTATAATCGATGAAAACGGACTTCAAATAAATGGCACTACAAAAGAGATTTTGAAACCTACTTCCTATGAAGCCAGATATGGTTCCTTTGGATGGGCTGTAAAGGTTGTAAACGGTCATTCGGTTGAAGAAATTTATGAGACCCTTAGTTCTGCACCCTTCGAAGCAGGAAGACCAAGTTTAATCGTTGCCAAAACTATTAAAGGAAAAGGTCTGTCCTTTGCTGAAAACAATGTTAATTATCATCACTGGAATCCTGACAAGGAAGAAGCGGACAAGGCATTGGCGGAGTTGAAAGCATTGGAAAAGGGGTGTATGTGATGGGTAGTTCTGCAAAGGATCCAAGAAAGGTATTCGAACAATCATTTTTAGAAATAGGGAAAGAAAATGACAAGGTTCTTGCTGTATCTTGTGATTCCGCAAAGGGCGGAGGCTTGTGGAGTTTTGTACAAGCTTTTCCTGAAAGATATGTTGAAGTAGGAATCAGTGAGCAAAATGCCATAGGTATATGCGCTGGCTTGGCATCGACGGGATATATACCGGTAGTCGTTGCTATTACGCCTTTCATTACAATGAGATGCTATGAGCAGATAAGAGATGATATCGGGTATGTAAATATGAATGTAAAAATTGTCGGATCGGGAGGGGGATTGGCCTACTCCACTTTAGGCTCCACCCATGAAGCAGTTGAAGACATCGCAGTTATGAGAACCATACCTAATATGATGATACTGACTCCAGGAGATGCATACGAGATAGAAGCTGCGCTGAAAGAAGCAATTAAACATGTAGGTCCGGTTTATATCAGAATGCCCAGACAGGCCAGGGAGGATATTGCAGACAGCAGTACCCGCAATTTTAAATTGGGCAAGGCGGAAATACTGGAAACAGGAGACGATATTGCTTTATTAGCCTGCGGTACAATGGTAAAAGAAGCCTTGAGGGCAGCTGCTATTCTGAGGGAAAAGGGCATAAATGCAACTGTTGCAGATTTTCCTACCCTTAAGCCTCTTGATAC
>JAQWCA010000339.1 GCA_028706065.1 Tepidanaerobacteraceae bacterium | reverse complement strand
ACCGTTTCTCCTCTCACCATCCTACAACTATTATATGCATCTAAAAGAAAATTGTAAACCTAAAAAATCAACTTAAATGAAATTTCTTTTTGATTTGTCAACCGCATAATGAATTATACGTATCTCATCGCGTTATGCATTTTTTGAATAGCTGTATTTCCAGCATATTTCTTTTTTTCTGCATCTGAGGTCAATGTATTAAGCACTTCATACACAAAATCCTCTACTCCCGTTTCGTTGAAATGGTGTGTTGAAGCGTTATTTTGCTTCGCAAAAAACGAGTCTAAGCAATTTCTTCCGCTATTTTAAGTAGACGCTTTTAGTGTGTACCCCCCATTTCATAATCATCGGTTGAGCGTTCATCTGTATCATAGAAAACAATATCCCCGTCCATTAAGATGAATTCCTTTTCATAATAATCAGTTTTTTCTTTTTGGAAGCCCTCAATGGTAAACATGTTGCAGCGGGGTGCTCCCCAATAGCTTAGGGATGGTGCATCAAAGTTATTGTTTTTAATCGCTTCAATACGGAAATTAACAATAATATAGCCATTCTTAAGCCAGAAGTCTTCCTTTCCGCCAAGGCTAAGACCATTATGGGTTCTGCCATATTCAGGCACATTAAAGCCCGGGGTTGTAACAAACAAATCGTTTGGCAAGCGATATTCACCATACCATTTCTGCACGGACATGGCTGAAGCATCGGCATCTACTCCATGCGGAAGCCCTTCCTGTGCGCCAATAAATGTTCTTTGGTACTTAGAAAGAGTGATCTTGTCAAACCAGCCTATGTTATCTTTTTTGTATTTAAATGAGTCTATATTATCGATGCCAAGAAGCCTTGCTGTATCTTTTATTTCTTTTTCAGGAACATTGCGAAATCTATTGCCTAATTCCATGAACAATGGATTGTCCCGGTTTCTTCCCTCCGGTACTAAGGCTACATAATAGTTTACTTTTCCGTTGAATTCTGCATGGTAATGCAAATCAACCTCTTGTCTGCCTGTACCATCCTTTTTTACATAGTAAAACGTAGGTGTTATTTGTATATGATCATCATCACCAAAGTACCCACCTATGGTTTCAAGATTAAACCTGAAAGTATATCCTGTTTTCAATGCTCCCCTGTTTTTGTATTTGGCATGGCTTCCCTCTAAAAGTGGTAGTGTAAACAGGCTTGATATTCCGCGGTTCTTCCTGTTTTCGTCTTTTGTTCCTACATAGTAATAATTTCCTGTGTGCGCTGATGTGGTCTTGCTAACCCGGATTGTTTCGCTTCCCGTATATGTATGCTCGGTAAAACCGTAATTATATAAATACTCCTTTGCCACCACATTTACATACAGGTTTTCTCGAACAGGAATACCTAGGCTTACGTCAAACTGCTCATTTCCTCTTTCATCTGCTTTAATTACACAGTTAGATAATGTTTCGTGTGAACTGATATTTTCTTCTTGAAGGTCTTCTGTGATTGATTCGCCTTCAGGTTCAGGAATTGGTGAAGGCGTTGGAGTGGGCGAAACTGACGGCGTTATTGTAGGTGGTTTTTTTGCGTAATAATCAATACGAATTGGGTACCAAAAGCGTATCGAAACAGCACCGGCATTTGCAAAAGTGCCATAACCAATGCGCAGCTCTCCGCTTTCTTCGTCTTTACGTTCCGGGTTTGTGGCAGTGGTCACCGGGAACCCCGGTGCGAGCCTGCCTTGGATATCTTGTATTTTTATATAAGGAATTGTATACATATCTTTATAAAAAGGATCCGGAGAATACCCCACACCAGCATAAGAACCATCATGATGGTACATGGCGTAGGATAAGCTGCCAAAACCGGGGCTTACGAGTGGGATTTTATGAGGATAAAATGGTACTGCTTCTTTAAACGATAGTTCTTGACATTTTAATTTTGGTAGCGCTCGTATTTGGATATAACTATCAAACGAAGCATATTCAGGCGTCTCCGGTAAATTTGAAGCAAACTCTATTGGTAAAGGATCGAAGTTGAAAAATTCAAAAGGAACCATATAATCATCATCATAATAAATCGTTCCGGTATCAATACTCATAACAGGTGTTATTTTTGCTCCTGTAGCCATTGCATTAAGTACTTCCTGAGGATGCCAAATTTTATATTCCAAAATAAATCCACTTTGATATATTTTCTCAAGCAAAAAATTAGAATCTGCCCATACACCATCCTCCGCTTCGTTATCTCTTATGATTATTTCTTTTATTCCGTTTTCGGTAACTGCTGTTGCTTTCCAATAACCTCCTGAATAATGCCAGAATTCTATCATGTTAAATCCGCCTTTTGATGCAATAATCTCACCTATATCAATAGGAGGGACACCAATTGTTATTTCATTGAATGAACTTGCAATAACCGGCTTTGGCGGATAACTTATATATAGGATAGCTAAGATAAATAAAAAAAATAAAGCTAGTTTCTTTACCATTCTATGAACCCCCTTGGGTCAAACTCTTGAACTAAAGACAGTCCACCAACTGAATCATGTCTACTGTATTTTTTCAAGGTTAAAGATATATAAA
>JAQWCA010000338.1 GCA_028706065.1 Tepidanaerobacteraceae bacterium | reverse complement strand
CAAAGGATGTTTTTGAGGCCGGAAAGGTTATTATCGTGACACAAAAATACCACATGTACCGTGCGCTTTACATTGCCGACAAGCTGGGGCTTCATGCCTGCGGCGTTGCCTCCGACCCGAGACGGTACGCAGGTCAGGACCTAAGGGATTTAAGAGAAGTATTGGCAAGGGTAAAGGATTTCTTTATAGTCATTGTAAGGCCCAAGCCCACCTATCTTGGGGAGACAATACCGGTAAGCGGTAATGGGGATTTGACGAACGATTAAGCATCCCAAAGACGCAGTCGTAGATTTATGTGACGTAAAAGTATTTATAGTTGGCGAGGGAGGAACAAAAAGATGAAAAAAGTAATTGGAGTAATGATATTTTTCTTTTTAGCAATGACATTTGGTGGCGGTTTATTCGCAATGATTTTTAGCTCTATTTGTGGTGGTGGTGTATCCGAAACATATCTTTATCCCATATACGGAGGCATTGTCTTATTAGCCGGGTTAATTGTGATTTGTACCGTTGTTATTCTTGATGAAATAAAACTTATAAAAGATAGCTTGAATAAAAACGAAAAATAGTTGAAAGTAATTAGTGCGCATTCTTCTTACTATGCGTCATTGTTTGTAGTCAATTCATACTGAAAAAGCGTTTATAGAGACTTACCTTTCGTAAAAATCCCCCCTCTGGTATAATCGAACTAATACAAGAATACGGCGGTGAGTATATGATAATAGTCATTACCGGACTACGGCGAAAAATATAAAAACCCTGAAACCCTTGATACGACTGGTCTCCGGGGCTTAATTGGTTTTTGTGAGTTTGGATAATATACCTTGATAGTGTTTATTTTAAAAAAATCATTCATCTTATTGTAACCTTGCAATAATGTAAGGTTTTCTTTCTGTTTCGTTTAGTAATATGTTATAATATTCCTAAGTATGTTTTACATCCTCGGAGGTGTGCGGTTTATGGTGATTAGTTATGATAAACTGTGGAAACTCTTGATTGACAGGAAAATGAATAAAACCGATTTAAAGGATCAAGCCGGCATTACCTATAATATTATCGCTCGCCTTGGAAAAGAGCAGCCGGTCAACCTGGAGAGCTTATATAAAATCTGCAAATGCCTCCAGTGCAATATCGGTGACATCATGGAGTTTAAACTCGATTGACATCATTCGGTTTAAATAAAATGAAGGGGGTCGGATTCATGGGTAAGAGCCATTTGTCTGAAGAGGATATCAAAGCCAGATATATTACCCCGGCTATTACTGATGCGGGTTGGGATATTAAAAAGCAAATACGATTAGAATACGCTTTTACTGCAGGGCGTATTATCCTTCGTGGAAATATCACTGCAAGGGGAAAACAAAAACGAGCAGATTATGTTCTATTCTATAAGAGTAATTTTCCATTAGCTATTGTAGAAGCAAAAGATAACAACCATCCAGTAGGAGCTGGCCTCCAACAAGCTATTGAATATGCGAAGGCACTGGATATTTCCTATGTCTATGCCTCAAACGGAGATGGATTTGTGGAGCAAAACCTTATCACTGGTGAAGTGAAGGAACTGAAACTGGAAGAATTCCCGTCACCTGAAGCCTTGTATCAAAGGTATAGAATTGATAAAGGTATTGATGATGCTGAAGAAAAGGTAATGCTTGAGCCTTATTATTACATACCAGGTTATAAAACTCCTCGATATTATCAGCGAGTGGCGATTAACAGAACAGTTGATGCTGTAGCCAAGGGACAGAATCGAGTACTTGTTGTCAGTGCCACAGGTACAGGTAAAACATTTATGGCCTTCCAGATTATCTATCGTTTGTGGAAGGCTGGTCTGAAGAAAAAGATTTTATTCCTTGCGGATCGTAATGTTCTCGTGGATCAGACCATTACCGGTGATTTCAAACCCTTTAGTGGAAAGATTACGAAGGTACAGAATAAAAACCTAGACAGCGCCTACGAAATATATATGGCACTTTATCAGCAGCTTGCCGGTGATGATGGAGAAGAAGCTTTTCGCCAGTTCCAGCCTAACTTCTTTGACCTGATTGTTATTGATGAGTGTCATAGAGGAAGTGCGAAAGAGGAATCAGTATGGAGAAAGATTTTAGATTATTTCTCTGCAGCAACTCATATTGGGTGTACCGCCACACCGATTGAAACAAAAGAGGCATCGAGCTATACCTATTTTGGAGAGCCAATCTATGAGTACTCTTTGAAGCAGGGAATCGATGACGGCTTCTTAGCCCCATATAAAGTTATAAGGATCGGTCTTGATAAAGACCTGGAAGGCTATCGCCCGGAAGCGGGCAAGGTAGATAAGTACGGTTATGAAATAGAAGACCGGGAATACAATGTTAAAGATTATGATAGAACATTGGTCATAGATGATCGTACCCGAGTGGTGGCATCAAAAATCACAGAGTTCTTGAAAAAGACCGATCGTTTCAGTAAGACCATTGTATTCTGTGTGGATATTGAACACGCAGAGAGAATGCGTCAAGCCTTGATTAACGAGAATAAAGATTTATATGCAGAAAATGACCGGTACATCATG
>JAQWCA010000337.1 GCA_028706065.1 Tepidanaerobacteraceae bacterium | reverse complement strand
TGTGGATTTAATGTCAGTTCTGCCAAGAATATAGTCCACCGAAGTATCAAGAGTATCAGCAAGCTTCACAAGCATTTCCGCAGGCGGTACTGCTTTTCCGATCTCGTAGCCGCTGATGGTTTCTTGCGACACATTAAGCTCCATAGCAAGGCGAAGCTGTGTCAGATTCTTAGCTTCCCTTAGCTGCTTTAAGCGTTCTATAAATATCACTCCTTCCAAATATGGATATTGTCAATATAAAGTATATCCCTATAAGTTGACTGTGACAGTCATGTTACTTATACTATGTATGGGGTATATCTATATGCACAATAAATAATATGACTGGAGGATAAAATGTGAACCGGAGACTCATCAGAGAAAAAACAGTATGCTTTACCGGGCATCGAAGTGAAAAGCTTCCGAAAGGAAATGCCTTGAAACATTTAAGAATAAGGCTTTCTGAGGAAATTGAAAAAGAAATACAAGATGGCTGCAACACCTTTTTATTTGGAGGTGCCTACGGGTGGGACCTTATGGCAGCGGAGGAAGTGATTAAAAAGAGAACAGTGATTGACTTTAACAATCCGAGGTATATTCGGCTGATAGCCATAATTCCCTTCGAAGAACAGGCGGTGAGATACTCGCTTTCAGATCATGAACTATATTATGAAATCATGTCTAAATGCGATGATGTCATTACCCTAAATACCCATTACAACAGCCGATGTTATGCTCAGCGAAATCAGTATATGATAGAACGCAGCAGTAGAGTTATATGCTACTGGAACGGGCAAGCCAGAAGCGGAACAGCACAGACAATCCGAATGGCAGAAAAAGAAAATCTTCAAATTATAAATCTATATGAATGATCAAAAGGCATTACTAAATTTTAACTCAGTAATGTTTTTTAATTTAAATTAAGAAAGTTCACCTATCAGTATGTAAATAAAAATGAAAGGACACCGGTATAATAGCTGGTGTTTTTCATATATCAACCAAAAAAGCAAGGCCGTTTTCCCTAAAGAAAGCGGTCTTGCTTTTTTAACTTTCTATCTTGTTTTTCTTTCGGGCAAGCGGTCGGAAAGGAGGCAAGAATGGATAAAGACCAGCTTGCAGAATATCTCAAAGCCCATCATCTTGGCAAAGAAAATGCCATCCTAAGCCGAGAACTGGAGAAGTTATTTTGTGTAAACGGTAAAGAGCTAAGAGATTTTATCAATGTCCTTCGCCGTGAAGCAATCCCTATTGCCAGCGATCAAAGCGGCTATTACTTTGCAAAAACTGAAAGTGAGCTGCGGGCTACTATCCGGCATATGAGGCGCAGGATTGCCGGTATTAGTGCTGCTATTCGCGGACTGAACCGCTCTCTTTCAAATTTTGACACGGCACAGACTCGCCTGCCCCTTATGGAGGGGGGTGAGGACTCTGAATAGTTTCATGTCCTGGATAGGAGGAAAGAAGTCACTTCGTGAACTGATTGTAAGTCTTTTTCCCCTCTACTACGAACGCTATATCGAAGTGTTCGGCGGTGCCGGCTGGATACTCTTTCATAAAAACCCCGGCAATGATTTTGAAGTATACAACGACTTTAATAGCCTGCTGGTCAATCTATATCGCTGTGTAAGGGAAAAACCAAATGAGCTGATGGATGCACTGCGATATTGCCTCAACTCCAGAAAGGATTTTGACTATATAAAAAATTGTCTTGCCCGTGATAGCCCTGCCCCGGATGTGCAAAAAGCGGCATGGTTCTATCAGCTGATTCGCTATAGCTACGCCTCGGGGCTAACCAGCTTTGGAAGCCAGCCCCACGATATTTGGAGCAATTTTCCGCTGATAGAGCAGGCACATCGCAGACTTGCAAAGGTGGTGATTGAAAATAAGGACTTTGAGAAGCTCATCAGGCAGTATGATCGCCCGGTGAGTTTTTTCTACTGTGACCCGCCGTATTTCGAAACTGAAGGCTATTACAAAAATGTTGGAGAGGATGGATTTACAGAAAAAGACCACATTCGTTTGAGGGATTCTCTAATGAAAGCCCAAGGCAAGTTCCTTCTTTCCTACAATGATTGTGAGTTTATCAGAGAACTCTACAATGCACCGGGTATTCAAATTGACGCTTATACTCGCATCAATAATATCAAACAGCGTTATGACGGCGGTGCCCAGTTTCCTGAGATTCTAATCGCTAATTACGATATGCAGGAGCGAAGCCTAAGCATTCCGGCACAGATGAATCTATTCGATATAAGAGCGCCCGGTTTTACAACGGATGAAGAATAAGATGGTTCTCATCTATGGGCAATAATTTAATGGAGGAATATATCTATGAAGAAAAATCAGAAAGAAAAGACGGCAAAAAAAGACATCTTTGACGAAATACTGGAGGGGACATCCCTTGCCGATGCTGAGGTGCTTGATGTCGTAACTGGTGAAAATGTCTGTGTAATTTTAGACGGAAATATGACAGTGCTGGAACTTACAAAGGTAATAGATACCCTAAACACACTTGCTTCTGACCTTACAGTGATACTGGCACAGGCCTGTGGTTTTTGCAATAACTGCGGAGATTTAC
>JAQWCA010000336.1 GCA_028706065.1 Tepidanaerobacteraceae bacterium | reverse complement strand
ATTACCTCCACAAACAGGTTGATATCTTCAAGCCCTCTTGTTCTAGAGTGGGCGACACATTCACCAAGGTGCAGGGGTCTCCTTTTAGTAGAATAAATATATTTTTCATTTTTATTTTTCTTTATTTCTGCTAGAAGGTTATAATGCCTATCATTTGTCAGTCCCCTGGCAAAAGTATCAAATGTGTTTCCCTGATCATCAGGCTCCTTATAAAACATTTGTCTTATTCCTGATCCGATGAACAAGCCTCCCGCATATTCCGTAACTCCCCAAGCTCCAAGCTTCTGTTTATCAATCTCAAGCTCTGGAACTTTACAAGTAAGGCAAATTCCATCAGTAGCTACATATATAACATGTTCTCTATATTTATGTACAATTTCAGCTAGTCTTAATCTTACCCCTGCAGTAATATAAGAAGCATAGAAGAAATTTGTGAATTTTCCCTTAAAAGGATATTGTTGTGCGGTTTTTCCGTAAGTGGAGTTTAACGTTATTTTTAGGGAATATTGTTTCATATCTTCTTTTGTCACATATTTGTAATGGAGTCTTTCCTTAAACATGTTTTCGACCCAAGCGAAGGGAGACTCGAATTTATCTCTAAATTCATACCATTCAAATCCAGATATGAATTTACAATAAAAGTTATGCCGCTTCATAAAATCGTATTCAATTTTTGTAACTACTTGCCTCCGCACTCCAGTAGGGTAAAGTATCCTCGGATTAGATACTACTTTTTTTTCCATATTGGGACTATCATCCAGTAATGTTATTTCGTCATTGTGTTCAACCCCTTTTCTGAACTCTTTTTGAAAGTCTTTAAAAAGTACTTCAATTGTATACGGGTTCAAGTTATCTGCATAGGGGATATACGGACAGTCAAATTCACAATAGAACCATCCATATTCTGTTTCTTCCATGCTAGAAGGTTCTGAACACTCCATAAACCTACCATTTCCCCAATGTGGTAACTTAGACATTTCATAAGGATATGCACTATTTATATCATAATCGTAAATCTCTTGCATAATTAACCCCCTTTGATAGCTTTCAAACATACCACCTCTATAGGATTGTTCAGCAAGATCGTGAAAAAATTCCATTTTACCCTCAAATATTTTTGGGAAACCCCTAATAGTTGGATCCAAGCGTATCCAATAATCTATATATCCTCCCGCTAAGGAAGCTTGAGATAAGGGGTTTTTAAAAGGGATACCGGCTGCTTTAAATCCGCCCTCCATAACCTTAGCCAAATCCAGAGTTAGTTCAGCATCAAGTTTACAATATTCCCCGACTTTAATCCAATTCCTATCTAGGTAGTCAATTAGTTCCCCGCGAGACATTTTATTATTCTGAACCCTTTTAACTTTGTTTACCCAACCTCCGAAATCTTCTTTCTGCCTACCAAGGTAAACAGTTGCTGCTTTATTCAGTGACATATGACCGTAAAATTGGGCAATATCATAGAATAAAAATTCAAACTTTCTTTTCTTTCTACATCCTTCGGGAACAGTATAAAACTCAATAGCCAACATTTTATGCTTTATATAGAATATTACAACTGTCCCCAAATCAGGAATAGTAAACCTCCAACCTTCGGTACCCTTTATAGGTCTGCCTGAATCATCCCTATCAGAGCCTTTCATGATCTGTGCCGCTGCTTCTCTCCAAGTATCATCATAAGCATATTCCCGCAGAGCCATTTTTATAATGCCTTCCGCATCAAATTGCAGATTCCAAGTCCAAAATATAGACCGTTTATAATCTTTTACTGCCATAAATTTTAAAAATTCTGCAAAGGTATTTACCCTTGCATACCTGGTATCAGTAGCAACTACTACAATATTTCCTAAGTCATCAGTTTCTGTATCGAAACCTTTATAATGTTTAGGTGTTCTCATGGTTATTATCCTCTTAGTTTAGCTGACAAGTTCAGTTTGATCAGCTTCATATTTCGAAAATACTTCTTTTCTGCGAGCCTTATCAGCTTTTTCCTTCTTGAACTGCGCCCAAACGTCATGCAAAGATTTTTTATTCGAATAATTGGCATATTTTTTCTTAGTCATTAGGAGCTTTCTAGCATGTTTATCGTCTTTGATTGTGTACCGTTTTTGCTCATTTGAATCTTCTGCAAGTTTTTTGAGCCCTGAATATGTCTGCTTTAACACATTAATTTCTTCTGTTAGTTTAGCTCTGCCTTCTTTGACATTAGTTATATTATTGACCTTCATTACAACCTTTACAGCATCCCAATAATCCTTTACTCCGACAGCCCTAGCAGCATCCGCTTTTAGTTTCTTTTCCAGATACGGGAGGTAGTCAGCTTTTTTAGCAAATCTTCCGGTTGCGGTAGAGATCCACCTTCCAGCACTGTTTACTTTGAAAGGTATCTTGGAAGCCATTACATCAACCCCCTAGGTATGTTGGTAACCTTGAAAGTGTCCAAAAGCTTCTCATTCAGATACTGCTTTTTTGCAAGCTGTTTGGGAGAAAGGCTTTTATTATGTTTCCTCCAAATATCAGAATAGAAAACGTACTCCCAATTGTCGAAGATCTTCTGTTTGT
>JAQWCA010000335.1 GCA_028706065.1 Tepidanaerobacteraceae bacterium | reverse complement strand
CATATACGGTTTAATAAAACCGAAGCTTCTTGTATCAAATGTTGTTATTCAAAGTATAGGGCAAAAGACTAAAGAGTATGTTCTGCTTCATGAATTAATGCATCTAAAAAGAAAAGATCTTTTAATAAACTCTGTTTTGATTATTCTTAAAGCTGTTTACTGGTTTAATCCGGTGTTTTGGTATTGCTTTGCAAGAATAAGGAGGGAATGTGAGGTTTCCTGCGATGAAATGGTGTTAAAAGACCTTGATAACAGTGAAAGGATTGGGTATGGTAAGGCAATTGTTGAAATGTGCGCTCATTATCCTGATAAGAAATTGGTATACCCGGCTATGAGCATGGTAAATAACAAAGGCGATACTAAAAAAAGAATTAAAAAGATAATTAGTTTTAAAAAGCCGTCTACAATATGGATTGTAATTGCTTTTGTCGTTGCCTTAATCACTTGTGCAACTATTTTGACTAATGGTCTGAGTAATAACAGCCAGGATAATATTAACGAGCTCAGCAAAAATGCAAAAAAGGGCGAAGACCCTGATAATACTGCGAATGCAAGCAAAATCCACAGCAAGGAAGAATATGAGCATTATAGGCAGGAGTACGCAATAACCGCTGTGAAAAATGACTGCATAGCTTTGACAGGTCCGGGTGAAGAATTTGAAGAATGGTGCAGTCTCAAGAAGAATACGGTAATTCAAATAACCGGCAGGCTTGATATAGACTGGTTTACAGCGAAGAAGATGATAGCAATGCCAGAAGGAACTGTTTCGGATACTGATATTCCAGAAAATCTCTTTGAAAATGACCATGCCGAATTTTGGATAAACCTGCGTAATGTCTATTATGTTCTCTCAGATCAGCCTTTAACCTTCAGCTCAACCCAGATAAGAGATGCAGGCGAATACACGTATATGATAAAAAGCGATATCGAAAAACAATACTGCTTAACATTAGGTGAACGTACTGAATGCATAACAGTCCACATGGCACCCACTGAAGAAAGCGGTATATTAGGGTATGCTTTTAAAAATGATATGGTAAGGCTTAAGAAAGATGAGCCAACAAATAGCATAATAAAAAGTGGAGACTGGGTTCTCATAGAAAAAATTCCATTTTACTGGGACAATTCCGATACAGGATGGGTAAAGGAGGAATATATAACCAAAATCATTGAAGGTATGCGTCCCCAACAGGGGTTTATATTAAGAAATACTAAAATATTCAAAGAACCAAAAACTGATTCCGAAGTTTTGAACGACACATACCTTGATATCAAAGAATTAAAACACATACCTGTTGCATGCATACATATCCGTGACAAAAAAGAGGGGTGGTTTATGATAAGCGCAGGTCTTAATTCGTTTACAGGCTGGGTGCGCGAAGAGGATGTATATTATGGTATAACTGACGAGATAGAAACGAGTATTTATAATCCGGAACCGGACTTTGATTTGTTTGTCTCAAAGTTGCAAAGCGAAATAATTGGCAATCCTTCATTTGTGTTAAAAGCTGAAGATATTGGCAGTTCCATGCAGCTAAATGCGGAACAAAAAGAAAAGCTTGCAAGTGCTATAGCCGAAATATCCGATTATGAATTATTCGATGGAGGCATCACTGATTCAAGGGAAGCGGCATATCCTTTTTACAGGCTTGAATTTAGAGATTACAGCCTAGTGGTGACCACTGGAAACAAACTTCTTGTACTTATGGATAAAAACAGGAATATGACTTATAATTATGGCATAGGAAGGGAAGGAGCACCTCTTCGGTTTGTCACCCCGAATATTGAGTTAATACAAAAAATAAATGAGCTTTTCCCAGTAGAACCAAATACATCAAAGGATAATCTTAATTATCTCATGAATGCAGATAAACTTATAATTGGCGGAGATTATTCAAATAATAATGAATACAATAAGCAGGTGCAAATTAATAAATGTGTTAGAGCAATAAAGGGTGTTTTGGGTAAAGAAATTCCCGCAGACAGTATTGATAAAAGCTCTGAGGAGAAGAGTATATATGAATTCAGGTTTGACGATGGCAGTGTTATCATGGTAGTTCATACGGAAAAATATATCGAATTCAATGACAGATATTACGAATCTTTAATGCTTCCAAGCCATCTCATGGGAAGCCTGTTCGTAGCATATTTTTAGGGAAGAAGAAATCCTATTCCTTCCCTTTGCCGTGGAAGTGATAGGCTCAAGTACCTGTTCCTTTTCCTACGATATATGCGAAACCGATTTGATGGCAAAACATGGCGGAACTTTCGGCAGAGGAATATACAACTCTATCTACTAATAAGTAAATGTCACCTTTGAATAACTGTTCTTCTTCGTTCAGCGGAGATACCTGTAATGAAGATCTGAAAAATGTTCCAAATAATTTATAATCTTCAGGATTAAGCATAGGCAGGTCATCGGTTATGCTCAGCTCTTCTTTATATTCATATACACTTTTTCCGGTAGTCTGCTCAAAGTATCTTAAGTTTTTTTCACTGCATTTCATAAAAAAATAGTGATATGTAATTACCGGTTCTGAAATATTCGGCCTCACTATGTTCA
>JAQWCA010000334.1 GCA_028706065.1 Tepidanaerobacteraceae bacterium | reverse complement strand
TATGTATCTTTCAATTCTCAGGTGGTGATTTCTTGAGGTTACCTTTAATAGCTTTTGGCAGTCGACCTCTCAACAAACAAAAACCCCTTATTAAAGGCAGTGATGTGCGTCGCCTTCAACAAGCTTTAAAACATCTAGGCTTTTTCAATGCTCACATTGATGGGGTATTTGGTTATGAAACCATACAAGCAGTAAGGAAATTTCAGAAGGCATTTAATATAAAGCAAAAGGGAATAGTGGATGAGGAAGAATTTGAAATATTAAAGGAACTTATGCAGAGCGGTATAAATAATTGGCATACAACTCAGAAAGATTATGCCCATTCCGGATATTGTCCGGTTCCGATCTTGACACAACTTACAATAAGCTGGACTAGACGCATTCCCGATATAATCGGATTAAATTGTCGGGCAGAAAGATTAATAGTGACAACTCGAAAAGAAGTCCTTGCCATAGATTTAAAATCAGGTGATAAGCTCTGGAAGAGTAAGGAAATATTTCCCGAGGGGCCGTCGACTATATCTGAGGGTCGGGTAATGGTTCCTGCACATACCCTGGAAATATTGGATATATATTCGGGGAAAAGGCAAAATAGCATAAATGCAGATATTTTTACTTTACCGGTGGCAGCCCGTGGCAAACGCATATATGCCCCTTCCCGAGGAAATCTTTACACCTTTGACCGGAAGGGCAATGTGTTATGGAAATATGGAACTTTAGGGGCATATTCCACCTCTCCTACCCTAGGATATGATATGGTATATTTTGCATCATATGACAGAAATGTCTATTGCCTGGATGAAAAAGGTGTGCTTTACTGGAAAGTAAAGACTCCCGATATTATCCAAGTTCCCTTGACTATTTGGGATGGCAAGATATTTGCCCTTTCCCGTGAATCTTGGATTTCCGCCTTTAATCCATTGGTGGGAAGTACAATTTGGCGAAAAAAGTTTTCAGATGAGGAATTTATAATGCCGGCGTTCCATCAGGATTTTATGCTGCTGGTAAATCTAGCAGGTCAGGTTACTGCATTGAGCTTTCAGAGAGCAGAGGTAAAATGGGTGGTAGACTTGCCTGCTGTCCCGACAACTTCTCCTATCGTATGTAAGAACACCTTTTTTATCGGTACCCAGGAAGGCCTAATGGCTTATAATATAAATACTTTGGGAAACAAACGGTATCTTGAAGATGAAAAAATAACGGCCATTGTTCCCGGGGCAATGAGTTTATTTATAGCCACCGAGCAGGAATTGGTTAAACTCTCTCCGGAATAAAAAAGCGGGAATTCAAGATGTTTTTCGTGATCTTGAATCCCCCCTAAGTTTATTTATTGTCGAAGAATGTGAACTGTGATATTATTTTACATAGGGTAATACGGTTCCGATTACCTTTACCTATATTATAACACAATTCTTATAAAAGCAAACTACATATTCATATATAACAGGACGGAGTGAAACAATGGATATAAAAAATAAACCTATAGGAGTTTTTGATTCAGGTATCGGTGGCTTGACCGTGGCCGGAGAAATCATGGAATTATTACCTAGAGAAAACATAGTATATTTTGGCGATACCGCCCGAGTGCCTTATGGTCCCAAATCCCCGGAAGTTGTTACGCAATTTGCCTTTGAAGGTCTCAGATTTTTGCTCAGTCAGGATGTCAAGCTGATAGTAATAGCATGTAACACAATAAGTGCCACATGTCTTGACCAACTTTGCGCATCGTCACCGGTGCCGGTAATCGGGGTTATTGAGCCGGGAGCTAGGGCAGCAGTAACTGCCACAGAAAACCAAGTTGTTGGAGTAATCGGCACAGAGCGCACCATAAAAAGCAGTGCTTATGAAAAAGCCATTTATTCCCTAAATAAGGAAATAAATATACATTCCAAAGCATGTCCTCTTTTTGTGCCTTTAGTGGAAGAAGGGTGGCTTGACAATGAGGCCACTTTATATACAGCTAATACCTACTTAAAGCCTCTGAAAAAAAGGGGAATTGATACATTGGTATTGGCATGTACTCATTATCCGCTTTTAAAGCTTGTTTTGAGGCAAGTCATGGGTGAGAGTGTCCGACTGGTAGACTCAGCTCTGGAGACGGCTAAAGAAGTACAGCGAATTTTAATTGACAAAAACCTCAAGCGGCAGGATAATTCTCCTGCCCAGTACCAGTATTTTGTCAGCGATAACCCGGAAAAGTTCATTCAAGTGGGAGAAGGTTTTTTGAAAAGGCCCATCAATCCAATAAGTGTCATTGATCCTCAAAATTAGTGAACTAAGGTAACTCGGTTATGATAAGCGGGGGCTAGTGGTGTCTGCTTCTTTAACGAAATGTGATTCAGTAATCATAGAGGGAGTGATGGATTATCATGGTCAAAAACAAGAATGGCTTATCCCGTGTATGACAGAGGGACGTTTCGTTTGCCACCAAACTACAACAGTATGACAGAGGGACGTTTCGTTTGCCATCAAACTACAACAGTGATATATTAAAAAAGATGAGAAACATGGCAAGATTTGCTATAGCTGGAGCATGATAGACTATGATTTAATTCCTAAAACATC
>JAQWCA010000052.1 GCA_028706065.1 Tepidanaerobacteraceae bacterium | reverse complement strand
AGCGATTTATAGCGGGGTCTTCATTGTATACATCATCACCTACTTGGGCATGATATATTGAGTCGCGCATTTCCTTTGAAGGTTGTGTTACAGTGTCACTTCTCAAATCAATGTAGTGCATAAGCTTAAGTATCTCCTCTCAAATAATTAATTTATTAAATATTAATTCTCCACATAATCAAAAAAACCTGTTTATAAAAAAATATCGAAAAAATAAAAAGGTTATTTTTGGTTTTATGACGAATATATAACTTAGCGTAAAAATACTTATATATTGAAGGAGGGGTTATCTGATGGGTGGTAAAACCTTTATAAATGATACGGTTTTTGTAGAGATTGCAAAAGAAGCTATGCGTAAGGTTGAGGAAGTATACAAACAGGAGCGGAAAGGTGGCCTTGCAGGCTTTACCAGGATGTTTGTAGACCGTTTTGCACCTCAAATATCTGTAAAGAAGACAGATCCCACAGAATTCGAAGAAACAGCGGGAACTGTAGCCTTTGAAGTTAAAGTTACCATTGTTTATGGTGTAAAAATTCCTGAAGTTGCTGAAAAAGCTCGTGAAAAGATTATCAGCGAAGTGGAGACCCTTACGGGATATACTGTAGAAAAAGTCGATTTAGTAATAGAGAGAATAATAAAACCCGAGGAGATTCAAGAAGAAAAACCGGAAGAAGAATAAGAATAAAAAAGACACGAGGACTGTCCTCGTGTCTTTTTTATTCTATAGATCGAGCTATGTTGAGAGCAGCTTTTTTACTCAGATCTGTTTCAATTCTAAATTTTATACTATCCTCACACCATAGTATATGGATTTGGTTTTGGCCCGTATATGGATTATTTTGGATTATTAGTGTCCCTTCAATGCCGTTGATTTTTACCTTCTTTACCCTGGATGAGTTAAAGGTGTGACTGGAAGCAAAACCTTCAGGGACATGATGCTGTTCTATAATAAGTCTATTCTTATCTGAACGATAATACTGTCTGACTCGATATCCATGCAATACTGTAATAATGTCTAAGCTAATACCTTTCGGTAAATATGAAGGCATTTTGAAATCAAAGGAAGCTTTTATCTGGGCTTGGTCGAGGGTCATTACTGTTTCCTCAGTATCAAGTGGCCAATCCGGTGGTGGGGGAGGCATGTCCGGGGTAGGGGAAGGATTGCTGCTCATAGATACACTTACCACTCCGGAGGTTTCAGGTGATGAAAAAAAGTCTACAACTGTTTTTATGATTTTGTTATTTATGGCAATGGCCGGCTGATTGGACATAAAAAGCCCCACGCTTAAAACAATAACAATTAGGCAGGCAACAGCTTTAGGAGTATAAAGTCTTCGATAAAAGGGTTTACGAATGTCTTCTGCCGGTTTCTGTGTTGAAAGTATTTTTTCCCATGTATGTTCTGAGGGAGGAATAGATATAATCTCCGAATCTTCCTTTAATGTTTCTCGTATTAAGCATTCCAAATTTGTATCATGAGGTTTCACTGCAAGGCACCCCCCTTGCCAATATTATTGTTTTGAGGCTGTAAGGAAATTTCCAATTGTTTAAGAGCCCTATACAGTCTTGATTTAACAGTTCCAATCGGTAAACTTAGATTATCAGCAATTTCCCGGGTATTAAGATTTAAGTAGTATTTCATTACTACAACTTGCCGATGAATGGGATTTAATGAGTGAATTGCTTTATTAAGATTGGAATGAAGCTCGTTTTTTTCTGCTTCGGTTTCCGGCAATGATGAAGAAATGTTGTGAACATAATAATCTTGGGGAAATTCAGTTATATCCTCTATGACAGTAAGGTGTTTTCTCTTGCGTAGTATATCAACGGCTGAGCGTGCTGCAATGGACCTAACCCAGGGACCGAATTTTTTAGGATTCCTTAAGGTATCAAGCTTTTGAAAAGCTTTTAAAAAAGCTTCTTGGGTTGCATCCTCTGCCAGTGGTTGATCTCTTGTTATCAAATACGAAGTGCGGTATACATCTTCGTAGAATAATTCGAACAATACCTGAAAAGCTTTACTATCATTTTTAGATTGTTCAACAATAGCGAAAAGTTTCATTTGGTATAAAACCCTTTCAAAAGAAATGACGCTAGTAATTACGAAATAGTTCCATAGAATATAGTATAAGTATACAATTAAATATGAAATTATGGAAGTTAGTTTCAAGAAAGGTATTTATAATCGATGACAGGAAATATTTTTTGAATTGTTATAGACCAAAGAGCCGATAAAATTCTGTTTTTCAACGGGATATGACACGGCTCTTTATCGCTTTAATAGCCAATTTTTCCACTTGTTTTAGATGGAATAAAATGTTACACTAGTTGTAGTTTAAGGCGGGTAGGGATTTTAATGATTACAAGAGGTGACAAAACACTAATTATTTTTATATTACTGGTAGCCTTATTTATTTTCGTGGGTTTTCAGGTTTACGGTTTTACCGGTGGTAGAACTTACGCAATAATCGAGGTTGATGGGAATCCATATCAAAAAGTTTCTTTAGGTGAAGATGGGCCGCAGTTAAAGATAAATGTACCAGTGCCTTATGGTGAAAATGTAGTAGAAATTGACAGAGACAAAGTACGAATGTTTTATGCTGATTGCCCTGATGGAGATTGTGTAAGACAAGGTTGGATAAGTCGCCCGGGTCAGATTATTGTATGTCTTCCAAATCGAATGGTAATTAAAATCGAAAGTGATGACAAATTGACTCAAAAAGATGTAGATGCAGTGAGTTTTTAAATGCTATTCGTTGTAAAGGATGAATCGAATTGAAAAAGCCTCGCAAAATGATATATCTTGCACTTCTTGTAACTTTCGGCATTGTGTTACACGTTATTGAAAATATGATACCCTTACCTTTTCCAATACCTGGGGCGAAACTAGGTCTTGCCAACATAATATCCCTTCTGGTTGTAGTTTTTTATGGTATAAGGGAAGGGCTTATCGTAAGTACCCTGCGATGTATTATCGGAGCATTATTGGTAGGGTCGCTATCAAGTTTATTATATAGCTTGTCCGGAGCAATTTTAAGTACCATAGTTATGGCTTTGGCTTATAAATATTTTAAAGATATTTTCAGTTTGGTTGGGATTAGCATTTTAGGTGGAGTTACTCATAATATTATTCAAGTGACCGTGGCCAGCCTAGTCCTCTCTACTTTTGGCCTATATGTTTACTTGCCGTTTTTGATGGTAATAGGTCTTTTCACTGGTTTTTTTACCGGCTTGACAGCTTATTTCGCCAAACAAAACCTTTCTACGACCCTTATAAAAATAAATTTTGTGGGGGAGGAAAATATAAACAATGAAACGTAATTATCGCAGTCCTATAATATTGGTTATAATATTAATGGTGGGTTTAATAATTGGAGGTGTTTTAGGTCAGGTTTTAGGCAGTTTTGCTCCAATTTTAAATCAGGGTAGGAGCATAGGTTTATCTACAACACAGCTTGACTTAGGAATTATAAATATCACTTTTGGTTTTAATGTGAACCTAAATTTAGCTGGAGCATTAGGACTTATTATAGCTGTTCTTTTATACCAGCGCATGTGGTGAGGGAATATTTATGCTTGAAAAAGTAATTTTAGCTTCAGCTTCTCCGCGAAGGCAACAGCTTTTAACTAAAATAGGTCTTGACTTTACAGTTGAACCTAGTTGTCTTGACGAGGTTCTTGATTTTGACATGGACTTTGGTTTTATGGCATCGGAAATGGCTTTTAAAAAAGCCATGAAAGTTGCACAAAAACACGAAAAGGCTCTGGTTTTGGGTGCTGACACTATAGTAGTTTTAGACAGGGAGATTTTAGGCAAACCAGCCACTTCATTGGAAGCGAAAGAAATGTTGATGCGTTTAAGTGGACGTTGGCATAGGGTTTTTACTGGATTATCCATAGTTGATGCTGCTACAAAAACACATTTAAATGAGTTCGAGGAGAGTTGGGTAAAATTTAAAGATTTAGATGATATTGAGATTAAAAACTATATAAAAACCGGCGAGCCGATGGATAAAGCTGGAGCTTACGGTATTCAGGGCAAAGGTGCATTATTTGTTGAGAAAATCGAAGGTGATTATTATAATATAGTTGGATTACCATTGTTTAGATTGAACTCAATGCTTAGATATTTTAACATAAAAATACTCTGATATAGGGGGATATATCTGTTGGGGAATAATTTTTTGACTATAAAAGATTTACCTACGGAAGAGCGACCCCGGGAACGCTTGCATAGATACGGGGCTCAGGTTTTAAGTGATGTTGAGTTGCTGGCTGTTTTGATCAGGACAGGCACTCGCGCTGAGTCAGCCTTGGTACTTGCCCAAAGAATATTAAAAGGTGATGGAGGAAAGAGCGGGCTTGCATATGTGGTCGACTCCAGTGTGGAGGAACTTTCCAAAATAAAAGGCATAGGACCTGCCAAGGCTATCCAAATCAAAGCTGCAGTCGAATTGGGTCGAAGAATATCCTCCTATGATCGGCGTGAGCAGATTACCATTACCAGTCCATTGGATGTCAAAGACCTTCTGATGGAAGAAATGAGATTTCTAGAAAAAGAGCACTTTAAAACGATTTTACTAAACATAAAAAATCATGTCATTTCCGTTGAAGATATTTCCATAGGAAGTCTCAACTCTTCTATAGTACATCCACGGGAGGTATTTAAACCGGCTATTAGGAGAAGCAGTGCATCTGTCTTGCTTGTTCACAATCATCCAAGTGGTGACCCGACACCGAGTAAAGAAGATATAGAAGTGACCGGAAGATTGGTTGAAGCAGGCAAAATCCTTGGCATAAACGTCCTGGATCATATCATTATTGGCAATAACCATATTATTAGCCTTAAAGAAAAAGGTCTTATGTAGAAAACTATACAACAATATAATGAAAAAAAGCTGAGGTAGTAGAAAGGGGAAAAATTGATGGGTTTTTTTAATATATTTTCAAAAGACATGGGTATCGATTTGGGTACGGCCAATACGCTGGTACATGTTAAAGGGAAGGGCATAGCTTTGAAAGAACCATCAGTTGTCGCTATACAACGGGACACGGGAGCTATTTTGGCTGTTGGTGAAGAAGCGAAGCTTATGATAGGCCGTACACCTGGGAATATAGTGGCTATCAGACCCATGAAAGACGGTGTGATAGCAGATTTTGATGTGACTCAGAGTATGTTGAAATACTTTATATCAAGGGCCTTGAAAAGTAGAACTTTTATAAAACCTAGGGTTGTTGTAAGCGTTCCTTCAGGAGTAACTGAAGTTGAAAAAAGGGCAGTGATTGATGCTACTCTTCAGGCAGGAGCCCGGGAAGCTTATTTGATTGAAGAGCCTATGGCTGCAGCAATTGGAGCAGGCCTTGAAGTTCACGAACCTGCAGGAAATATGGTGGTTGATATCGGTGGAGGTACAACTGAAGTTGCTATTATTTCCCTGGGGGGAATTGTCACCAGTAAATCAATTCGTGTTGGTGGTGACGAAATGGATGAAGCTATTGCCTACTATATCAAGAAAGAATACAATCTTATGATAGGTGATCGAACTTCCGAACAGATCAAGATTTCAGTTGGCTCTGCAACACCTGAGGATAATAATGGATCAATGAAAACAAGGGGTCGAGATCTGGTTACAGGCCTCCCCAAGACTATCGATATCACTGCCGAAGAAATTAAGAATGCTCTGGCTGAACCGGTAAATAACATTATAGATGCAATTAAGGTAACACTTGAAAAAACCCCACCGGAATTGGCAGCGGATATTATGGACAGAGGTATAGTTATGACCGGTGGAAGTTCACTACTATCTGGCCTTGATAAAAGGGTAAATATTGAGACGGGAATGCCGGTGCATATTGCAGAAGAACCTATGGATTGTGTAGCTATGGGAACTGGTAAGGTTTTGGAGGAATTGGACCTCCTAAAACGTGTATTGATTTCACCTAAAAAAGTGGGTTAAAGGACGTGTTTTTTGTGCGACGTCTTTTAAGAAATCGAAGATGGCAGTTACTAGTGATTTTTTTGATTATTTCTATTGCTGCAGTTAATATCACACTAAAAAATAATCATATTTTTAATAAAATCGAAATACCTGTAATATCTTTATTAAGTCCTGTACAAAAGGTTTTGTCAAAAGTGGGTTATACCATTAAAGATAACATTAATGCTATTCCGCAGTTTTTTTATCTACAGGAAGAAAATGAAGCACTTAAAAAACAGGTGACAGAGCTTTTACAGTATAAACAGAATTTCATGGAATACCAGCGGGAAAATGTAGATTTGCGTAATCTTCTGGGCTTTAAAGACAGAAATTTTCAATATGACCTCGTAGCGGCTGAAGTGGCAGCGCGGGATTCGGGTAATTGGTTCAATGTTATATTAATTGACAAGGGAGAAGAGCACGGCATAAAAAAGGATATGGCTGTGATCACCGATAGAGGTTTAGTAGGATATACTATAAGCACCACTTCCAACACTTCCAAAGTAATGATTATTACCGATGAGCGGAGTTCTGTAAGTGCAATGCTGCAAAGGACTCGAGATAATGGAATGGTTAAAGGATCTATAGACCCGGCCCCTAGAGGATATTTAAAAATGGTTTTTTTACCTCAAGATGCCAACTTGGTAAAAGGCGATGTTGTTATTTCTTCAGGTCTTGGAGGATTAATACCCAAGGGCGTTGTTATCGGGGAAGTTGTAGAAGCAAAAAAAGAATCTCAAAATTTAATGCAGTATGCCATAATTAAGCCTTCGGTAGACTTTCAGAAACTAGAGCATGTTTTTGTCATTAGGGGCGAGGAGGAGACCAATCGATGAGGACGGTGGCTTATGTCTTTGTAATAATCACACTCCTGCTGCTTCAGACAACACTGTTAAATTTCAGCCAGATTTATGGAGTAAAACCAGATTTGCCGCTGGTTTTTGCTTTATGTATGGCCATGATCAAGGGCGAAAAAGTTGGAGCTGTTACAGGATTTTTCAATGGTTTGCTGGAGGACATCCTTTTCGGAAGGTTTTTAGGCCTAAATACAATTGTAAAATGCATTACCACATATGTTCTTGGGTATGGCTCCCGAGATATTTATAAAGGCCCGGCTGTTCTTACCATGGCACTCGTGTTTTTGGGTTCAATTTTATACAATATTCTTTTTATGCTACTTGCATTTTTCACAAATGAGATAAGTCATCCATGGTATTACTTTTTGCCTATTACAATACCGTCGGCATTGTTAAATATGATAATATCACCATTGATTTATCTTGCTATAACTAAGATGGAACGCTTTTTTAACTATTATTTTGATACAAGGTATTGATTATTTTTATAAGTCTTGAGGGGATTGTATGGATATAAAGAAGCTTGAAAAAAGATTGCATTATTTTCTGATGGCTGTAGTTTTTATTTTTACTGTACTCACCTTAGGCTTATCTGTTCTTCAAATAGTTAAAGGAGATGAATATGAAAGGCTGGCGGAGGAAAACCGAATAAGACTGATTTCCATTACTGCACCCAGGGGAGTTTTTAAAGACCGGTTCGGTAGAGAATTGGTAAATAGCCGTCCGAGCTTTACAGTGTCTTATATGAATGTCAAGACAGGAGAATCTGAGCAAGAAGAAGTATTTAAGGTTCTCCGTGAAATCCTTGAAATCCCTTTTAGCACTGAAGTCTTGAATCAAAAATACAATGTTGATAAGAACAATAAGATATTTCTACGTCAAGTACCAGTAGTGGATAGGAATGAGGACGGTGAAGTTGACGATATTGATATAACGATTGTAGAGGAAAAAACCGGTAAAGTAATAATCCCCGACTCGATAAATATTGCCACTGGGACAATTGCGGTCGAGAGCCCCCCGGATACGCAATTGCTTGTTTCATACAGTTATGATACTTTGAAGAATAAATTGAGAGGTGCGGGTTATAGGCCTATAAGATTAAAAACCGATGTGGATTTTCAAACGGTGGCAAAAATAGAAGAACGACGGCTCCCGGGTGTAGTCATCGAGGTAGAACCTCTGCGGAATTATCTTTATGGCAGTATGGGTTCTCATATTTTCGGATATGTAGGAGAGATAAACCAAGAAGAGTTGGAGGCTTCAAAAGATAAAGGCTACCGGCCGGGAGATAAAGTAGGGAAGATTGGCCTTGAAAAGGTACTTGAATCTTATTTGAGAGGGACTGACGGTGGGCAACAGGTAGAGGTGACTGCATCAGGTAAGCCCATTAAAGTTTTGGGGCAAAAGGACTCGGTCCCCGGCCATTTGGTAAATTTGACAATTGATGTAAAGCTTCAGCAGATAGCGGGAAACAAACTTAGGGAACAGCTGTTGAAACTACAGACTGATAAGTATAAACCTTTTCCTAATGCAAAAAGAGGTGCTGTAGTTGCCCTTGATGTAAAAACAGGTGAAGTTCTTGCAATAGTTAGTATTCCAGATTTTGATCCTAACATGTTTGCTCGGGGAATAACACAAAAGGAATGGAATGAAATATCTCAAAATACATTAAAACCCATGGTTAACCTGGCTATTGCCGGAACGTTTCCACCAGGTTCTATTTTTAAGATGGTGACGGCTACAGCAGCCCTAGAAGAAAAAATAACCACAGAAAGTGAGAATATACGTTGTCAAGGGGTTTATTGGACAATTGCGCCTAAAAAAGATTGGAAACCGGGAGGGCACGGTATAGTCAATATAGAAAAGGCCATAGCAGAATCATGTAATATCTTTTTTTATGAAATGGGCCGTAGGGTTGGCATAGATAACTTGGAAAGATATGCAAAAATGTATGGTCTTGGTAGTCTTACGGGTATCGAGCTTCCCGGAGAAAAGGCTGGAACAGTAGCCAGCCGTGAATATAAAAAGAATGCCTTTAGTAAGACTCAGGATAAAATATGGTATCCTGCAGAGACTTTAGATGCTGCTATCGGTCAGGGATATAACAGTTTTACACCTATACAGGTAGCCAATTACATAGCAGCAATTGCCAATGAAGGAACATGGATGAAGCCTCATCTCATAAAATCCATAATCGATACAGAAGGAAATGCTGTCCTTGAAAAGAGTCCCGAGATAGGTGGACAGTTAGATATTTCTCGTAAGACATATGAACTCGTGAAAAAAGGTATGTTGGGTGTTACTTCGCCAGGTGGTACCGCCTATGGAGTTTTCGCCGATCTTCCATTATCTGTGGCAGGAAAGACAGGGACTGCTGAGTGGGATGTAACGCAAGATCCCCATGGATGGTTTGTAGCTTTTGCTCCTTATGAAGATCCTGAAATTGCGGTGGCAGTTTTTATTGAACAAGCCGGTTCAGGAGGAAGCACCGGAGGTCCTGTGGCAAGAGCAATATTTGAAGAATATTTTCATCTGAATGAAACCGATGAAAATGATGATTATCTTTTACAACCTTAACCGGGATCTTTACAGATTCTGGTTTTTTTGCAAACAAAAGAAGGATTTAATTGATTTGTGAAGAATAAAATACTTTGTAGTGGTGCTGTTTGGAGGGAATTGATATGGCAAATGAGCCTGTAGTCATAAAAGGCACAAAAGAAGGTGTCACCATAATACTGGAAAAGAAATCAAACTTCGAGGATGTCAAAAAAGTTATTTACGAAAAACTTCACAGCGGTCGTAACTTTTTTGCCGGTGGAAAAGCTTGCTTAAAAATTAAAAATGGGTATTTAAACAAGGAGGAGTATACCAAACTGGAACAACTCCTTATGGATTTTGGGATGAGTTTACAGGAGGCCAGTTCACCAAAAACTTTAATATTTCCAAAACCAAATCGGAGTCGGGTGTTGCTTTTAAAAAGGACTGTGCGCTCAGGACAAAAAATTGCTTACCGAGGCACTGTAGTCATTTTGGGTGATGCCAATCCCGGCAGTGAGATAATTTCAACTGGAGATATATTAGTTATGGGGACTCTTCGAGGTATGGCTCATGCCGGGGCCCAGGGAGACACAGCTGCCATAGTAGCAGCATTTCGCTTAAAACCTACTCAGCTGCGAATTGCGGAAGTTATATCAAGACCTCCGGAAGTAAAGGAAGAGGCACCATCATTTCCTGAAATAGCGCGCTTAAAGAATAATGTGATAGTTATAGAACCCTATAATGTTCCAAAATAATGCAAAAGTAAACAGGAGGGATAGCATGGGTGAGGTAATAGTAATAACATCAGGGAAAGGCGGAGTTGGGAAAACTACCACCACCGCAAATCTTGGAACTGGGTTAGCTTTATACAAACAAAAGAAGGTAGTAATGGTGGATGCAGATATAGGTTTGAGAAATCTTGATGTAGTGATGGGGTTGGAAAATCGTATAGTTTACGACTTAGTCGATGTTACCCATGGTATGTGTCGCTTAAAACAAGCTCTTATAAAGGACAAGCGTTTTGAAAATCTATACCTGATGCCGGCAGCTCAAACCAAAGATAAGACAGCAATCACCCCGGAACAGATGAAAAAATTATGTGATGATCTAAAAAAGGATTTTGACTTCATACTAATTGACTGTCCGGCAGGGATCGAACAGGGATTTAAAAACGCAACAGCCGGTGCTGATAAAGCCGTTATTGTAACAACTCCCGAAGTTTCGGCAGTAAGAGATGCGGATAGAATAGTAGGTCTTTTGGAG
>JAQWCA010000333.1 GCA_028706065.1 Tepidanaerobacteraceae bacterium | reverse complement strand
ACTATCGTCATAGAGTTTAACTGGGGTTCTGACATGGATATAGCTGCTCAAGATATGCGAGAAAAGGTGGATTTGATAAAACCTTATTTACCCTCTGATGCCCGAGCACCGATGGTAGTTAAATTTGACCCGTCAATGATGCCCGTGATGCAAATCGCCCTTTATGGCGGTGATAATATTGTACAGCTTAAAAAGATAGCCGATGATACCATTGAAAGCAGGCTTTTACGTATAGAGGGTGTGGCGTCAGTGGGTATTGCCGGAGGGTTGGAAAGACAGATAGCTGTAAGCGTGGATCCGGATAAGCTAGCGTTTTACGGTCTTAGTATGCCTCAGATAGCCGGCAAACTTCAAATGGAAAACATCAACCTTCCCGGTGGAAATGTAAGCCAGGGAAAAAAGAAATACAACATAAGGACCGAAGCGGAATTTAAGGATATAGCGGAAATCGAAAACATGCCGATTCCGCTGCCCCAAGGTGGGAGTGTTCCACTTAAAAGCATTGCAGAAATAGAAGACACTTACAAGGACGTATCAACAATCTCCCGCTATAATGGCAAGCCCAGCATAGCCTTAATCATACAAAAACAAAGCGGCTATAATACCGTTCAAGTGGCTAAAAAAGTTAGATCTGAGATGTCAAAACTTATAAAGGAAATCCCTGTGGAAATTGGATATGAAACAATTCTTGATCAATCGGATTTTATAGAGTTTTCAATTAATAATGTGAAAAAAAATGCAGTAATCGGAGGCATTATTGCTATATTTGTAATCTACCTGTTTCTCCAAAATCTCCGCAGCACTTTGATTATAGGTTTATCCATACCTATATCCATAATAGCCACCTTTGTATTAATATATTTTAACAAACTCACCCTGAATATGCTGAGCCTTGGAGGTTTAGCTTTGGGTGTAGGAATGTTGGTGGATAACTCTATCGTGGTTTTGGAAAATATATTTTCTCACCGTCTGCAGGGGGAAGGGCCGGTAACTGCTGCTACATCAGGCACCAATGAGGTTGCCTTGGCCATAACTGCATCGACTCTTACAACCATAGCGGTGTTTTTACCCATTATTTTCGTGCAAGGCATGACAGCTCAACTATTTAAAGAGCTTGCCCTTACGGTTACATTTTCTTTGCTTTCCTCTCTTTTGGTAGCCTTGACCATAGTTCCCCTGCTATCTTCCAGACTCATGGTTCAATTGGGGGATGTAGGGATATCCTCTAAAAAAAGTAATAAAAAATTTGTTTTTTTAACATCTTTACTCCATAAGTTTAAAGTTTTTTATAATAGAGTTGAAGAAAAATACTCCAATTTGCTTAAATGGGTACTCTCTCACAGGAAAGCCATAATTATTCCATCGGTGATACTGTTTATTTTAAGCATGACATTGATTCCATTTGTAGGAGCGGAGTTCTTACCCCATTCTGACGCCGGTTCTATAAGTATTTCAGTGAAAATGCCCTATGGAACTAATCTTGAGGAGACGAACCGTTTTGTTGCAGCAATGGTTGAAAGGCTTGAAGAAATACCTGAGATAGAAGGGATTATGGAAAGCATTGGTTCAGGCGGCGATATGATGGGGGGAATGCTGGGATCGGATAACAGTGAAGCCAGTGTAACTGTGCAGCTTGTTCCGCTGGCAGAGCGTGAATGTTCTTCTGAGGAAGTTGCTGAAAACATAAGAAATATTACAATGGATATGGCAGGAGCTGAAATAAAAGTTCAAGCCGTAAGCAGTATGGATTTTGTAAGTGGAGGCGCATTACAGGCAATTTCCATAGGAATAAAAGGTGATGATATGGAAAAGCTCAAGGAAATTTCCAGGGAAGTCACTGATATTGTCAAAGCAACTCCCGGCACTCGTGAGGTAAAGAGCAGTCTTGAGGCGGGCAAACCTGAAATGGTTGTTGAGATTGATCGGGAAAAGGCCACCATGTACGGTCTTTCCAGTGCTCAGATAGCCCAATCCATAAACTCAGCCGTATCGGGCAGTGTTGCTACAAAATACAAGGTCGGTGGAGATGAAATAGATGTAGTGATACGGTCCGATGAAAAATTGGTGGATGACATATCTAAAGTAAAAGCCATTCTAATTCCAAGTCCCACAGGAGCTCTTATCACTTTGGGCGATGTAGCTAAGATTGATAAAGGTACCGGTCCGGTGACCATAGTTCGGGAAAATCAAACACGGCAGGTGACGGTGACCGGTGCAGTGGTGGGAAGGGACATAGGCACAGTAAACAGGGAAATACAGGAAAAGCTCACTAATATTCACTTGCCGGAAGGGTACAGCATAAAAATGGGCGGTGAGCAAGAGCAAATGATGGAATCTTTTATGGATCTGATTTTGGTATTCATATTGGCTGTAGTTTTGGTGTATATGGTCATGGCAGCCCAGTTTGAATCCTTGAAACAGCCATTTATAATAATATTTACAGTTCCTTTGGCTCTTATAGGTGTTGTATTTGCTTTGCTGTTAACTGGACGGCACATAAACATGACTTCACTGATAGGCGTAATTATCCTAGCCGGAATAGTTGTCAACAATGCCATAGTTTTGATAAGTTA
>JAQWCA010000051.1 GCA_028706065.1 Tepidanaerobacteraceae bacterium | reverse complement strand
ATGAGTAAAATAAATGAGGTAAAAAAAGGTTTTAGTTTAGCGCATATGCGCCTTGCAGATTTTCTTCCCCATGATCAAAATATTAAACGACTTAGTTTTATTTTATTGATATCATTTTTGGGTATCGCAATGCTCCAACCTCATATATTTCTTACCAAGGATTACCTGGTTTCAGTTCTATATTTATTTCCTGAATTCGGAATACTGGCTCTTGGTATGATGCTTTGTATGATTAGCGGTGGTATTGACCTTTCAGTTGTGGCTACGGCAAACTTTTCAGGAATTCTTAGCTGTATATTTCTGATGAGGACTATACCAGAAGGAACATCAACTGCTTACTCAGCAGTAATGCTATTATGTGCAATAATCCTTTCTCTGTTAATTGGTTTAGCATGTGGAGCGTTAAGTGCTACACTTATAGCAAAAATAGGAATTCCACCAATGCTTGCTACACTGGGCAGTAGTGACTTAATTATGGGTGCTGCCATTGCACTGACAAAAGGTTCATCGATTTCTAATATTCCCCCTATTCTTTCTACTGTAGGAACTCATACGCTATTTGGTATATTTCCAGTAACATTGTTGGTATTTATACTATGCGCCGTAATGGTTGCAATACTAATGAACAAAAAAACCTATGGTTATAAGTTGTATATGATGGGTTCTAATGCTACTGCATCAGAGTTTTCAGGGGTGGACAATGTCAAAGTCATTTTTAAAACATATATGACAAGCGGTTTACTGGCATCTATTTCAGGATTACTGATGTGTGCACGTTTCAATTCTGCAAGAGCAGATTTTGGTTCATCCTATACTATGCAGGCCATTCTTATTTGTGTATTAGGAGGAGTTAACCCAAACGGTGGTTTTGGAACAGTTACTGGTGTTACATTAGCAATATTGATACTTCAAATACTTTCTTCTGGTTTTAACATATTTCCGGGAATCAGTAACTTCTACCGTGATTTAATCTGGGGGATGGTTTTACTAATAGTCATGGCTTATAATTACATCAGCAATAATAGGTCTAATAGGAAAGTTAAAACTAATTAGGTTTTTGTCAATTTATATACGACATTTAATTAAATAATATCATCAATACAAGGAGTTGTTTTAATCATGCAATGGATAAAGGAAGTCTACAAAACTGAAAAACCGATAATAGCAATGTGTCATTTACAGGCTATGCCCGGGGACCCTTACTATGATAGCAAGGGTGGAATGAAAGGTGTTCTTGATAAAGCGAGACATGACCTTTTAGCACTTCAAAAAGGTGGCGTTGATGCAGTAATTTTTTCAAATGAGTTTAGCTTGCCATATCTCACCAAAGTAAAAACAGAAACCATTGTCAGCATGGGAAGAATAATTGGAGAATTAATGGACGAAATATCGGTTCCGTTTGGAGTTAATGTGCTCTGGGATCCTGCAGGTACCCTAGATCTTGCTGTCGCAACAGGTGCAAAATTCGTGCGTGAAATCTTTAGCGGAGTTTATGCAAGTGACTTCGGTCTGTGGAACACAAACTTTGGTGAAGTTGTTCGCCATCAAAAAAGAATCGGGGCTGATGATGTAAAGCTACTATTTAATATAGTCCCTGAAGCAGCAAAATATCTTGCCGAGCGTGACATCCAACAAATTGCCAAAACCACCATATTCAACTGCCGCCCCGATGCACTTTGCGTTTCTGGGCTTACAGCAGGTGCCGAAACCGATTCTGAGATTCTTAAAGAAGTCAAAGATGTTTCAGGAGTTACACCAGTTTTTGCAAATACCGGATGCAGATTGCACAACATAGAAAAACAGCTTTCGATAGCTGATGGTGCAGTTGTCGGTACCACTTTTAAAGTCGATGGAAAATTTGAAAACGCCGTCGATGTAAATCGTGTTAAGGAATTCATGGATAAAGTTAAGAATTTCAGAAAGGATCTGGACTAAATATTGGCAAGTCACGGGACAGCATCTTCAGATTTAGGATGCTGTCCCATTGGGTTTAAACATCAGACATTTCAAGGAGGATAATTCGTTGTGAGTATTTTTGAGGTGATAATGCTTGTCTGTTTTGGCATGGCATGGCCAATAAATATTTATAAATCTCTTAAAACTAAATCAGTAGAAGGAAAAAGTTGTTTATTTTTATATGCAATTGTCATTGGATATCTGTCCGGTATTATTCATAAGATTGTTTATAACCGTGATATCGTATTAGTTTTATATGTGTTAAACTTTATTATGGTGTCAACAGATATTTTCTTATACCATCGAAACGTAAAACTTGCTCGATCAAAAGAATAACTACCGCACTTGACTTTTCATGCTTGAATTCAAAGATAATATGGAATATAATTCAAACGAAGTTATTAATAACTAAAAATAAATTTAAATTCAAGGTAAAGCAGTTATTATTTTAATAAAAAATTAAAAGGATGATTTTATAGTGTTTGCTTTTGAACGTCAGGAACAGATTCTTAAGTACATTAATAAAGAGAAAAAAGCTAGTGTGAAGAATTTAAGCAAGCGCTTTAAAGTGTCAGAAGTGACAATAAGAAGAGATTTGGAAGAATTGACTAATAAAGGGTTAATAATAAAGATTCATGGTGGAGCTTTAACTATAAATAATAATTTTTCAAGTGAAATACCTTATAAAAGAAAGTTTAGCCTGAACGTAGATGCAAAAAAGAAGATAGGAAAAGCTGCAGCTGAAATAATTGAAGAAAATGATGTTGTGATATTTGATGCAGGTTCTACTACGGTTGAGGTAGCAACACATTTATGTGATGTAAAAAACGTGACTGCTATAACCAATGATATAAATATTGCTATGGCGTTATCTCATAACCCGAATATCTCTTTAATTGTTACAGGCGGGATGCTTCAAAAATCAGTATACACTTTAGCCGGACCAGCTGCTCAAGATTTTCTTTCCACAGTTCACGTTAATAAAACTTTTCTTGGTGCCGACGCGATATGTATTGATTATGGAATTACAAATAGAACAATGCTTGAAATTCCAATTAAAAAGGCAATGATTAATGCAGCAGATGAAGTTATAGTAGTTGCCGATTATAGTAAGTTAAATAAAAAGGTATTTGCACATGTGTGTGATTTAAAACAAATAGATAAGATTGTCATAGATAAGATAGACCCAGATACAGAAAAAGCTTTCGAAGAATTGGGAATACAGTTAATAATTGCAGATAAAAATGCGTAATTCACAGTTGCGGAGAATTATTACAAAACTGTTACATTTTCAAGTTACCCTCATAATTCATACCCCATATTCGATATTATATGATAGATAAAGGGAAACCTTGATTTCCGGAAACAGGGTTTACTTTGAAAAGAGGAGGGTATCAATGAAAACTTATACTAAGATTGCAGCAGTGCTATTGGTTGCGGTTATGTTTATGACTTTTGTAGCACCAGTAGCCAATGCAAAACCGGGGGATATTCCACCGGGGCAACTCAAAAAATTGACGGGTATTCCACCGGGACAGTTAAAGAAAATTGGGTTTTTGGATGTAGATGATACAGTAGAATGGGCAAGGCTCGCCATAGATCGGATGTATGCACGAGGTATTTTTACAGGGTATCCGGGCGATATTTTCAAACCGAAAAATAACGTCACTCACTTAGAGGCCATTATTATGTCCCTGAGGGTTATGGGCTGGGAAGAAGAAGCTAAGAAAATAAAAATTGATGATTACATCAAAAAAATCAATCTTTCATGGAATGACGCTTATTACTATGTAGCATTGGCCGTTGAGAAAGGTCTTATCAAGCCCGAGGAATTAAAAGGTTTTAATCCCAACACACCCGCTAAGCGCTATGAAGTAGCACGATATATAGTAAGGGCGCTAGACATGGAAAGTGAAGCTAAGAAACATATGAAAAAAAAGCTTTCCTTTAAAGATGCCAGTGCTATACCGAAAGATGCTGTAGGTTATGTATATGTCATGCTTGACTTGGAACTGATGAAGGGTGATAACAACAACAAGTTTAAACCCAACGAACCCATCAGCCGGGCAGAGATGGCGGTTATGTTGAACAGACTTGACGGTTCACTTGAACCTGAAGAGGAAAATCAATTTGTAGGTACAATATACAAAATAGATATTGATGACTTGACCATAACTTTAGAGAACTCTTCAGGCAGAAAGACTTACGATATACTGAAGAAAGCTCCGGTTTATGTCAATGGTAAATATCGTGGTTTAGAAGAATTAAAAACCGGAGATAAAGTAGAACTTGTGCTTGATTCAGATAAATATGTCGTATTTATTCAACTGCTTGAAAAAACCGAGCGAAAAACAACAACTACCAAGGGTTTAGTTGTTGATGTGAATCCTACAAAAAAAGCAGTAACCCTATTTACTTATGGAAAATATCAGGAAGGTTTAGTAGGAACTCTAAAGGTAAGCAAGATTGAAGGACGTCACTATGAACTGGAGACCGAGAAAGGCCGCTATGTTCTTGTCGGAGATGAAACCGATGATCTGGAAGATTATGTTGGAGAAGTAATCGTAGTTTTCGGGGAGATATCAAGGGGAATGTCCATCTATATGAGAGGTCCTCTTATTGAAGTTGAGAAATTTTATCCTGTAACGAGTAAATATACCACAACCTTCTATATTGATAGTGATACAAAGATTACAGTTGATGATAAAAGAGCGGGGCTTTTGAACATAAAAGCAGGAGACTATGCCCAGGTAAAAGCTCAAGATGAATTGGCAGTAGAAATAAAAGTAGAGACCACAGAAGAGCCGAAAAACGCTATAATCACTGCCAGAGGCCTTGTTGCCGAAGTAAATGAGAGGAAACGTACCATATCGCTGGTAACTTATATAAAAACTGATGAAGAAAGTTATGTAGGAACATTAAAAGAAAATAACATAGAAGGCATTCATTATGAACTGGAAACTGAGCAGGGTATATTTGTATTAAAGGGTAATATAAAAGGGATAGAAGATTACATTGGAGAAAAAATCGTAGTTAAGGGCGAATTGAAAGACGAAGTATCTATTTTCATGAGGGGATACTTTTTGGATGTGGATGACTACTATCTTCTCAGAACTCGAGATTTTGTAACCTTTGATGTAGATGATAGCACTCTGATTACTGTCGATGGCGTCAAATTAAAACTTTCCGGAATTGAAGCAGGAGATTATGCCGTAGTTCATGCAGATGAAGACAATTTTGCCGTAGAAATCAAGGTGAACAGCTGTGAAAAGAGAATAAAAGATTGGGAAAGAGAAAGAAAAACTATAAGAGATGGCAAACTTGAAGGAAAAGTGATTTCAATAAGTTTTGGTAAAGAATGGCAATTAACCATACAAAATGATGATGAAAAATTCACCTTGGTTATTGACAAAGATGTGGAAATTGAAGGACTAAAGAGCTTAAGACATATTAAAAAGGGCATGGAATTAGAATTTGAGATAAAAGACGGCAAAATTATAGAGATTGAAGTTGATGATTAAAAATTATTGAGCCAAAAAAAAGAGTGGAATATCCGCTCTTTTTTTGGCTGCATAGGAAGCATGAATATCTCTCATTTTTTTAATAAACTTAATGGCTTTTAAAAAAAAGAAGGACATAATCCAGCATTTGTAGAATACTTAAACCATAATTACGTTTCGACGGAGGGGAAATTTATGAGTAGTAAAAGTATAAAAAAAATATCCATAGTATGCTTAACAACAATCCTTCTGACAGTTTTTTGCGTAACGCAGGTTTTAGCTGCAAGTTCGAAATTTACGGATATAACTGCCTCAAGATATGATTGGGTGCGACCATACATAGAGAAGATGAATTTGGCGGGAGTCGTAAAAGGTATGACAGATACGACTTATGGTCCTGATGCTTCGGTCACAAGGGAACAACTTATCACTATGTTAGTTCGACTCATGGGGTGGGAAGACCAGACAAGTGGAAAAAGCCTACCTTCAACTTTTCCAAAAGCTAACTCAGTGGCACCTTGGGCTAGAGGATATGTAGCAGTGGCTGTGGAAAAGGGTATAGTATCGGGGAAAGATATGGAAGACTTCCGTCCGGCAGATGCGGCCAAACGCTGCGAGGTGGCGGTTTTTGCGGTGAAGGCTTTAGGTCTGGGCCAAGATGCTGAAAATCGGAAGAATGCCAGTATTTCCCTTGCTTTTATTGATGGTTCTCTGATTGGGCTTGAGGACAGACCTTATATTGAAATAGCTGTAGAAAAAGGTATAATGAAAGGGTTTCCGGACAATAGTTTCAAACCCAATGATAAGTTTACCCGAGCTCAAATGGCTACGGTACTCCATAATCTGTCGAAACTTACAAAAGCTCATAATATCATAAGCGGCGTAGTGCAGGATGTGGATTCAACGCTCTTACCTTCAGTTGAAATAAAGCTGGCTGATGGCAGTCAAAAGATGTACACCGTAAGTATTGGTAGTACTTTGATTTATAAAGAAGATGTGAATGGCAATTTAGCCAAGGCTGAGCTAAGAGATATAAAGTATGGCGATTCTGTCAACATAATTAGAAGCGGAAACACAGCTCAGTATATTGATGTTACATCTAAGACAGGGTCTACCATTACTAGCAGTAATTCGGTGGAAGGGACTATAAAGGATATTAACCTTATTCAGAGCATATTGACAATCAAGGGCAGTGACAACAAAGAAAAGGCATATAACATTAAAAATCAAACCAAGGTTTATATCGATGGCAAGACTGCCACATTGTATGAATTGACAGAAGGCCAAGCGGTAGAACTTACTATTTCCGGCACCGATGTAGAAAAAATCAATGCAAAAGGTATTGACAAGGTCGTAAAAGGAATAATCCGGGCTGTAAATATGTCTACAAATATCCTGACTATCGAAAACGAAGATAATGATAAATATGAAAGCTATACCATAGCTTCCGGAGCCAGAGTAAATCGTGAAGATAAATCTGCCGACCTTTATCAACTGAGGATAGGAGATATAGCCACTATTACTGTATCCGGCAGCAAAGTAGAAAGAATTGAAGCTGAAAGTGCGGAAAAAGAAGTTACCGGCACAATAACCGAGATCACCTTTGCTACTAAGAATCCGATTATTACTGTGGAAGATGAGCGGGGTCGGGAAAGTGACTATGAACTGGATAAAAATGTAACTATAAGAAAAAACAGCAGAAGTGCAGATATTAGTGATCTAAAAAAAGGTGATGAAGTAACACTTACCCTGGAATACAATATGGCCGTAAGAGTAGTTGCAAAAAGTGTGAAGCGGGATCTTAGCGGAACTGTGAAATCCATTACCTTTGCTGAAATCAATACAGTAACTATTATAGATGACAAAGGTGATGAACATGCTATTGCTGTTACGCGAGATACCGAAATATTTAAGGATAGAAAGAGGATAGAGGTTACAGATCTACGAAAAGATTACTATTTGGATATGGAAGTGGAAAATGATGAAGCCATAAGTATCAGTGTAACCGTTCGATCGGTTCAAGATACGGTTAGGGGCACGGTACTTAATGTGAATGATGAAGTTAAAGTAGTGGTAATCAGTGTAAAAAAGGATGATGGTACAAAAGATACGCGGCATGTGTACTATACAGATGATACTATAATATATAAAGAAAATAGAGAAGTCAGGATAAGAAGGATTCTTGAAGGGGATGAGGTTATAACTATAGGTCGTTATGATGGAGGTCTGTTTTTTGCCGATACGATTCACGATATTACCATCTCCGAATAACCTTAGATATAGTTGGGACTGATTAAAATGAAGAGAAAGCTATGTATTTTAACGTTAATATTTATATTGCTTTTTACAGGCCTGGCCCAAGGGCAAGGCCTTAATTTTGATGTTAATGCAGGTATGAGAGAAGCTTTGAAAGTTATTAGTGCCGATATATTTCGAAAACAGTATGGTGTTAGTGGTAATGGAATAAAAATTGCTGTAATAGATACAGGTATTGATGTTAGTCATCCGGATTTGCGAGAAACCTCGCAAGGTAAGGTAAAGGTTATCGATTACATTGATTTCACTGATGAAGGATTTGTCAATACTAAAACTGAGGCAATTCCTGATAATAATACCGTAGTTCTAGAAGGACAAAAATACAACGTTGAGGATATACGTACAAGATGCGGTTCTTTTCATCTGGGAGTTTTTGAAGAAAAACAAATAGCTAAGGATAGCCCTATAGGGCAGGATGCCAATCGAAACGGTAAAAATGATGATATATTCGGTGTCTTGGTAACTGATTCGGTTTTACCGGGTATTTACGATACGGTGTATGTAGATACAAATCAGAACTTTGATTTTTCAGACGAAACCCCTTTAAAAGTCTATTCTAGAGATTTCCAATGGGCTGCTTTTGGCAGGGATAACCCAGCCACTGATTATGTGGAGGAATCGTCCTTTGTGGTTACGAGTATAGATGTAAAGGGTAACTTTGTAAAATTGAGTTTTGACGGAAATGGTCACGGTACCCATGTAGCCGGTATCATAGGAGCCAATGGTGAACTTTTGGGAATGGCTCCTGATGCTCAGATGATTGCTATAAAGGCCTTAGGGTCTGCAGGAGATGGCAATTGGGAAGATATTTTTAAAGCTATAGATTATGCCGGAAAACAAGGTGCAGACATAATAAATGTCAGCATTGGCGATCTTGTTTCCTCAAAGGAGGGGCATGCAGCCCAACTCCGGATTTTAAAAAAAATGTCTCTTGAAAGTAATGCCATGCTCGTTATGGCAGCAGGTAATAGCGGGCCTGGATTAGGTACGGCATATGACACCGGAGGAGGGGACAACATCATAACGGTAGGGGCATATATGTCTCCTGGCCTGTGGAACACTAACTACAATGTAACTATTCCCGATGAAACCCTATGGTATTATAGCGGTGTGGGAAACGGTTCCTCAAAGCCTACGGTGGTTGCACCGTCTAGTGTAATCTCTACGGTAAACCGCTGGGACAGTGCCGGTTATTTTTTGATGGATGGAACCAGTATGGCAGTGCCCTTTGTTTCCGGAAGTTTGGCTTTGTTGATGCAAAAAGCAAAAATAGAAGGTCTACCGATTTCACCGATAAGTTTAAAAAAATCTATAGAAATAGGAGCGCGCAAAATCAACGGTTATGTTGATATAGAACAAGGGAGCGGGCTTATAAATATAGTAAAAAGCTGGGACATCTTAAAAGATACTGGGGCAGAACTACAGGACACACCAAATATAGTTGTAAACTTACCCGAGTCACCTGGATATACGGAAGGTGTGTTTTATCGAGATAGATTGAAAGGTCAGCAAAAACTCGTGCTTACCAATATGTCTAATACGCTGCAAACTGTAAAGCTTGAATCCGGTAAAGAATGGGTAAAAATCGATGAAAATAACAATGAAGTCATACTACCTCGGGGCAAGCCTCAAAGTATAATGCTTTCATATAATATCCCCGAACAGCCGGGGCTTCATATCGCACGAATTGTGGGGACTGATATAGAGAGCGGAAAACCTGTGATGGATTTTTCGACTACAGCGGTAGTCCCTTATGATCTTCGAAAAACCGGTAATGTGTCTATAAATGGTTCACTTTCACCATCTCAATGGCAACGCTTTTTTTTCAAAACTGTTCCGGGAATGGCCGATATTAACATAACCTTAAAAGTTGTGGAAAAGGATAAACCCTTGGGTCGAGCCTTGATGTACATTTATGGTCCCGATGGTCAAAGAGTATATGAAGATGTGGCAGGTGCGGACTATATATCAACAAGCAAAAGCATTACATTTAAAAAACCAAAACCCGAACCAGGTATTTGGGAAGTTGTAGTTGCTGCTGATTACAATCTATCCGATTTTGGTACCGATGTAACAGTCTTTCAAATGACCGCAGAAGCTCTTGGTATATTTACAGATGTGGAAGAACTGGCTTTTTCTGCACAGGAGGGTGAAGGTTACATTTCCCGGGAAATTATGTTGAAAAATGGCGGTGGTACATTTTATGGCCGTTTGGAAGGCATGGGTATGGCAGAGAAAAATGAAGGGATTTCGTCTACAAATATAATGGTAAAGAACGGAGAATTTGCAAAGGGTCCTGTGATTAATATACCGGAAAATGCTATGAGCTTAAGTATAGATTTAATCCCAAAAAATAATTGTGAGGGAGATGTGGATTTATACCTTTATAAAAAGAACAAGGACACAGGTTTATATGAGGAAGCAGCCTTTTCGACAAAAATAGATGTTCTAGAAGAGAGGATATACTTGACAAGACCGGAGTCTGGAGAATATGCGGTATATGTTGATGGTTTTTCTGTTCCTGAAGGTGTTGCAGCCTTTGAAGTCAAAACTCAAGTTATGAGGGATCATATGGACGCATACATACAAGATATAGCAGGAGAGCGTAAACCTGGTCAGCATTGGAAATCAAGACTTGACATAAATATTCCGACCATCGGTTCAGAGTTTGTAGGATATATTGCTGTAAAAAATGATAAAGGTAATGAGATATCACAAATTCCTCTAAAACTGGTAATAGGAAAAAAACAGTTAACTGTGGAAATTCTTCCTGACGGTATTGTCACTGTCAGAGAAAAAGAGACAAGAAATCCGGTAACTACCAATATATTAATAAACGGTATAGAGTATCCTGTTATAAGTGGGAAAGCCATTATCCCAGGTACCCTAACAATAGAAAGAATTGAGATTTATGATGACCG
>JAQWCA010000050.1 GCA_028706065.1 Tepidanaerobacteraceae bacterium | reverse complement strand
AAAACCTGAAAATGAGTAAGACCTTTTACTATCAATATCCTACGGTTTTATTATAAAGAATATTATGTTGTTATTCAATGAAATAAGGTTGATTTAATGTAAATGTAATTTTGTTGTCATGTTGTTGAAACAGTCAGGCAAGTAATGTCATACCCGTCCATATGACCTTATCCGGTGAAAATGCAACCTCCATTCCTAAATTCTTGCAAGTAGACAATACATCTATCCCCATGGCTTCCATAGATGGCCTTGCCTTGTCTCGGTGGAGACATTTCGCATTAGAATCCTTTTCTCCCGGACACTCTTGGCAAAGCTTGCACGAACCCCCAATTAATCCCGCAGCAAAGTAAAATCCAAGTGAGAAAGCCTTTTTTTCCAACTTATAGATAATATCATGCAGCCGCAGAGCCCATTGGTCTGTTTCTCGTTCCCAGTTATCTTTATTTATTATAGTTCCTTCCAACTGTACCAAAAGTGCCATATAATACCTTGAAAGAACTTTTTTGAATTCTTCAATACTAGGGGTGTGAGGAGGGCACATCACCCGTCGTCCATAATCCCGACAGCCTGAATAACTGCATTGGTATCTGACCCTTTCGTCTACAACAATGACCTTTGTATGTATCAGCTTTACCTGAACAACATCTTCAAAAGATAAGGCCATTTCCTTTAGCTCTTTGGCCTTTTCTATCTCAACTAAAAATTCCACTCACATTACCTCCTCATTGCAATTATATAATTTTTGTAAGTAATTATATTATACCTTGTTTTTCCATCTAGTGGCAATAACTTTAGCACAGTCTACAATAAAGTCTCATACAATATATTAGCAAAATAAAAGGAGGGTATGTGATGACTGAAACACCGACAACACAACAATTTGCATCAAGGAGAAGGTTTCATTTTCTCTTTATTTTTCGCATAACACCCGGTTTCTTCGTAGGTTTTGTCCCGCGCAGACACGGATTTTCTTCTGATTTTTCCCATGACTTTTCGGATAACTATGGGTATTACGATAATGACATGGCTATTCACCGGATTAATGAACAAGAATATATGTTTTTAAGAAGAATAGGCATTCCCGAAATGGATGTCATAATGTAATGTAATATAATTTTATGAATCATTTGAAAAACCCCCGGTAAAAACTACTGGGGGTTTGACTGTTTCAAGATAATGGATTGTTTCAAATTCAATCAATGCGGATTTAATGCATATCTTTATGTTGTAACGAAGAAGTATATCCTTATGAACTTTTTGATACTTTTATTGACATTATCTCCCATAAAAAAAAACAATGGTGCACCTGGAGGGACTTGAACCCCCGCAAAACCCGGCTCCGGAGGCCGGTGCTCTATCCACTGAGCTACAGGCGCACATAATAATATATTACATATAAAATGATACCTCAATTTCAGTTCTAAGTCAATGATTTAGCTATCGCTCTTTATATTGTATCTACAAGCGATTTTATACATATAATATGCAATACCCATGACGACGGGAGTAAACCACTGGGTTAGAGTGATAAACCCTAGACCCCATCGCGGACTTACATATTCTATTATAAAAAGTGGGTTTTCTCTTACCGTTTCTTCTATAAAGGCTCGAAGCAGCTGATGATACCATATAAAAGACCAAAACTGATAGCCTGTAGGGACACCCTTTTTCTGAAGGTAAATAAATCGCAAAAGCAAAACTACACCGATCGAAGAGCCAACTAACTGTGCAGGCCAACGGCCAAATGAAAACTGAGTCATTCTACCTAATACTTCCTGATTAAATATATTCCCAATCCGGACAATGATATACCCAAAGGACAATCCCACCACTGTCCAATCAGCCAGCATATTGGGATTTATCCCATTCTTTTTACAGTAGTACCATCCCGATAAAAGCCCGCCAAGAAGGCCGCCGTGCCAAGCCAGACCACCTTCCCATACTTTTAATACATTCAAGGGTTCAGAAATGAACCAACCCGGATAATTGCTGAGAACAAAAACCAACCTGGCTCCTATTACTCCAGCAATTATGACTATCATAGCCAAATTTAGTATGAAATCTTCATCAAGACCTATTTTTTTACCCATCTTAAGCAGATAATAAGCACCTACCAAAAAAGAGAGGGCCATAAATATTCCATACCAATGTACGGATATGGGACCCAACTTAAAGGCATATGGGCTCAAATCAAGCAACATAACAAAACCTCCATTTTATCTATTTACCATATATTAAACAACATTGCCTGTAGAATTTTGTGCAAAATAAGTTCCAAGACTTCTAGCTATAAGTTTATCCTTACAATATACATCCCCCTCTGCAATAATTAATGTGCGTCCTTGTTTTACGACTTTGCCTATGGCAATCAGTTTGGAGTCTGTACCGCCGGGGTATAAGTAGTTCAGTTTCATTTCAACAGTGACCGGATCAACTCCTAAAGTCATGATCGAAGCACCCATAGCTGTATCACATAAGCTCGCCGTCACCCCTCCGTGAACTATACCACTGCTATTTGTAAGGTCCTGATTAACCCCTAGTTCTATTACGACCCTGCTTTCTTGCGCGTCTATCAATTTTACCCCTAACTTCTTATCAAAAGGGGATTCTATTTTTTTTAAAAATTCCTTTATGAGTTCATTGTTTGCAATCATGATCAAACCTCCGTCTAAAAGTGCCTATCCTTGCTTTACTATAAAGTATCATAATCATAATAGTAGCAGAACAATACCCCAAAAACAAGAGCTGTGTAAAAAACATAGACATTTTTTAACTTGAATGTGATCATTGTATAATCTCCGATAAGAATAAAAACCGGCTTTCGCCGGTTTTTATAAAACTGTTTTACACTACTGCCAATTTTATACGGTTTTGATCCAGTATCCTGTCTATGCGCTCTTTTTCCGATAGTATTCGTCTTTCTTTAAAATCATAAGCATATAATGCACCGTCGACTAAACGTGTGACCAGATTTCCTTGGGCAGCCGAATTCCCTCTGAGATGCGGTGCATCAAGAATTCCAAGCTCAACGGCTCGTGCAAGGGTTGCTGGATTCGTTAAGGGGTCATGAACATCATGACTCAACGAACTTATAGCTTTCAAAGTGATACCCGCTTCCTCAATAAGCTCGTTCTTTCGCTCTTGTACTTTGGCATCCTGAGTAATATCTACAGCTCCCAACATAGTGTTTCTGATAACACCGCGCACTATCTTGCAACTCTCTATAACATCATCTGCGGTAGCCGCATGATGGGCCTCACAGTAACCCACAACATGGTAAATATGCGGTCTAATAGCCATAGAAAGCTGCGCTGACGCCGAAAGCTGGCCTTTGGCCTGGAAAAGATCCACCGGCAAACTAGCAATCCCTGCCCGAGCTTGGCGATAAACAGTAAAACTCTCATCTTGTAATCCTTCTATCAATTCAATTTTAGCCAGCATCTTTGCAAGATCCATTGCCGGGGAAATTGAAGGTGGAACATTAAACATATATTGTGCAATGTAATCCTTCACACCCATTTTTTTGGCATTATAGGCAGCTAAATATGCAGTCACTACACCTATGGTATCATGCGCATCTCTCAGGCTCCAATGGTGAGATTCGTTGACTTCTACAGGAATTGACCGTTCACCATGCCACTTCATCACCTGCTGGTTTTCCATGATGGATTGCCTTAATGCACGAGGGCCTCTTCGATCTAAAACATTGTACCAGTAGAGTGGAACAGCACACCATGCATTTTTAATTGTATCATTTAGAAGTTTAGCAAAAGAAATAAGATTCTTTGTTCCACTATAACAGCGAAGAAACGGGAAATTACCTCTCCGTGAAGCTTGATATACCCGTTCAAATTCCTCTCGAGAACGCAATGGTACACCACCTGCACCGTCTAATCGATGATCCATTTTATCCTGTTCAAAAAAGTGTTCCTGAGCATTTTGATCCGGTGCTATTGAAATGACATCTAAAACTTTCGAATCGGCTATTTTCTCAATGGCATCTATTGTTTCCTTTATTGAAGGTAAGCCGATATGATGTCGCAATACCGGATACGGGTATTTAGCCCGAATCCTTGAAACTAGGTCTTGTGGGTAGTCATCACTTCTTGCAAATGTGATACCTTTTAAAAACCCAATGACCTCATCGGGGTCCTCGGTTCCATCAAAAGCAATCGAAAATATTCCGCTTTCCTCGGCCACTTTGGCAGTAGGCTCGGTACCGCCAAAAACCCATTTAATATCTTTTAAACCCAGCAGAGATATTTTCCCCTTAAGCTCTGTAAGAACTTCCTTGAGCGGTTCCGGTGTAAGACGATAGCTTACTCCAACATAATCAGGTTTTTCTTCTTTTACAGCCTTGAGAAGCTCATCAATACAAATTGCAGCTCCCAAGAATCGAGTGCTATACCCTTCTCTTTCGGCCAGAGATAAGAAATTCATTATCCCCGCCACATGAACACAGTTGCCGATTGAGGCAGACATTATTTTTTTCATTATGCTACCACCTCCTCATCCTGATTTATAGTAGCAACCAGTTCTCCTGTTTGAGCAAACTCAAGAATTTGAGATATCGACATATCCCGAAAGCCCAATTTTTCGATGGTCCTACCCTCTTGCAAGAAGTTCCTTCCTGTCATGATATTAGCCAGTCGAATAATAGTATCAGTAGCTGGAGTTTCAATCCCCAGTTTTTCGGCCATGGAGGAAATGGGTACCAGACTATATGGTACATCCTCATAAATATATCGCGTATCTAAACCTTTTGGAGCTGAAAGCCCTCTATAAGCCGGATTATTCTGAATGGCTTGATAAATGGAATCCCCTTTTGCTCCATAGGATTCCTCCAGCCACTGTCTTGCTGAAACGGCTTTTACGCCAAGAGCGGTGGCAACCTTCATTCTTTCCAAATCAAGTTTTTCAAGCATTTGACCAATAGAAGGAGTTATACCTTCAAGATAATACTCAAAAGTCTCGCCACGTTCAATGTGACCGCTGTTTAGCAAGGTAGGTGCTGGGTGAAATATTGCACCGAAGTTATTGAAACTGGTTTCCATAACATTCTTGGCCGGGGTAAACTGAGGATAAGCCCCGGATAAAAGTCTTGTAACTTTTTTTGTGTGAATTGCCGGAATTGCTGCCAGGGCAACTTCATGTTTTACACTGAATATCTTGGCACTTTTGGGTCCGGTTGCCCTACAGGCGTAGATAAAGGTTTGAGCTTCTGCAACTACAATATTCTTATAACATCCGGAACTTCGTAAAGTTTCATAAACCTCTAGTGCCCCACCGGTGCGGCCAGGGTTTAAAACTATGATCTGACCATCTTCCAAATAAGGAGCCATTAATTGGGCTAAGCTAAAATGGCCTGTAGCAGGAGTCGTGACCATTATTATATCCGTTTTTCGTATAGCCTCCTCCATGTTACTAGTGACTAAGTTGAGCAAACCTGTGCCTTCTACCGATCCGCTCAGGTCAATTCTGGGATCATCTATCAAGCTTTGAATTCTTGCCTGGGTTCTGTTATAAAGATTGACCAAAAAACCACTAAACGCTAAGTACCCGGACATAGCTAATCCCCCATTGCCGCCACCTATGACTGCAAAACGCACATCCATAGGACTTATCATCATAACACCCCTCCTTTGTTGTATTTTTGGACAAAATAAAAGCTATGGAGATCCATAGCTTTTGAGTTTCTTGCTATTATATAGCACTCAATACTATCAACCTCCTCTTGCCACGCCTACGAGGTTAGCTGACGGGTTCGGGTTGAAGAGTAACCCTACCCCTTTGATCAAGAATATATTGGTATTCTTAGGTCGAAGGGGATTCACCCCAAATAATCGGTTCCCCCGCTTCTTTCCGAAAAAAGAATTGAGCGCTCAGATTGAGAGCAATTATTAAGTTTCACTTTATTATACCAAAAATAATAATCGCTGTCAACTATGCCCTATCAGATTTTGGGCAGTTTTTTACGACAGAAATTAATATTTTTTTTGAAACTAAGCACCTTTTTTTAATTCGTCAATCTGTTCTTCAATGTCCATTATACGAATTAAAAGTTTTACCCTGTTGCCCTCATTTCTAGTCCACTGATTTAAAAGGGTTTCTCTTTCCCACTTGAGTGTCGATATTCTGTCATTTATCATTTTGCATCCTCCTTGAATAGCTGATAATGCTATTCAGTATCAATATTGTGATTATATTTTATGTCTTAATTATCAAAAAGTCAATAGTACACGCGAATTTTCAAGGTTTTAAAACCATATTTTTGTTTGTTATGAGACTTTTTTTGTATTATAATGAATATATACTAAATGATTTTCAAAAACGAAGGCAAATTGGGCTATTTCCCATTTTTACGTGAATTCGAAAGGAGTGCTCTCAGTGAAAAAGATGAAGGTTGGTATTATCTTCGGCGGTCAATCCGGTGAACATGAAGTTTCTTTGATGTCATCAACTTCAGTTATTAAAGTAATGGATAAGACAAAATACGATATAATACCAATTGGAATAACTAAGGAAGGAAACTGGAAACTTTTTTTAGGTGATGTATCAAAAATACAAGATGGCAGCTGGCAAGAAGAAGCTATACCCGCATTACTATCTCCGGACCCAAATTATAAATGCATTATAACATTAAAGGACGGAAAGGAAAGTCGTTATTATCTTGATGTAGTTTTTCCCGTTCTGCATGGTCCCCGGGGAGAAGACGGAACGGTACAAAGTCTTTTTGAAATGATGAACATTCCTTATGTGAGTTGTGGTGTCACTTCTTCTGCTCTTTGCATGGATAAGGTCTTTGCCAAGCAAATTCTTGAGCAAAACGGCCTACCTGTTGTGAATTATAAAGTATTTTATAAAAGGGAACTTGCAGTTCGAATGCCGGAAATCATATCAGAAATTGAAGAGCATCTTGGTTATCCCTGTTTCGTAAAGCCTTCCAATCTAGGCTCCAGTGTTGGTATTTCTAAAGCCCTTGATCAAAAAGATCTGAAATCCGCTCTATTGCTGGCGACAAAATACGATACAAAAGTACTGATAGAGAAATTCATTGATGCCCGCGAAATTGAGTGTTCTGTTCTAGGGAACGACGAACCAAGGGCTTCTCTGCCTGGTGAAATAATCCCGAGCCGTGATTTCTACGATTATAAAGCCAAGTATCTAGATGGTGACAAATCAAAGTTGTTACTCCCCGCCCCTGTCTCCCGAAAAGACATAGGTAGAATTCAGGATTATGCTATTAGAGCCTTTAAAACCTTGGATTGCAGCGGTATGGCCCGGGTGGATTTTCTCATGAGTAAAGTTTCGGGTAATATATATATAAACGAACTAAATACCATTCCGGGCTTTACCAATATAAGCATGTATCCTAAAATGTGGGAAGTTTCCGGTCTCTCTTATAAGGACCTTATAGATGAACTGATTAAATTTGCTTTTGAGCGTCTTCAGCAGAAGAATGAATTAAAATTAACATGACAATATATGTTGTTTCACATTTGTCCAAAAAAAGGCGTATATTGTTTCGAATTTTGTTTAAGCCGTAAAATGCCGAACTTCGGCATTTTTTATTCTTAAAAAAACTTGGTATTCGTAAATTTAGTATTGACAATAATTATGATTACTATTATAATATTTTTAGACTCATTAGACAACAGATAACAATTTTCAGTTACTTTAAAGTAATTTGTGTCGATAATTATAATGACAGAGGGGGGTGAACATATGTCTAAATGGCAATGTAGTGTATGTGGCTACATATTTGACGGAGATGAAGCTCCCGAAAAGTGCCCTAAATGTGGTGCACCCAAAGAAAAGTTTCAAAAACTTGATGACGATACCGCCGCTAAAGTGGAAAGATCCAAGTATACAAATAATCTGCATATGGAATTATTAACATTAATGGAAAAGGTCAAAGAGGTTAGTGAAAAAGGCATTAAAGATGAGCTGGATCCACCCTGCGTTCAAGTATTTGAAGCAGCAAAAACCTATGCTGTCGATATTCAGCAGAGGGTAAAGGCTGAACTTAAAGGACATATGAGTAAGAATAAATGGGGCTAATACCCTAATCTATTTTGACAAGGAGGATAATTATTATGCAAAAATGGGTTTGCACTATATGTGGATATGTATACGATCCCAAAGAAGGAGATCCAGATGGCGGTATTGCTCCCGGCACCGCCTTTGAAGATATCCCCGATGATTGGGTATGCCCCGAATGTGGCGTAGGAAAAGATATGTTTGAAGAAGCTTAATTTTTAAAGGCCCGGCAAACCGGGCCTTATTGCGCCTAACACCTATTGTAAATATTTATCCAAATCCTTTACTTCAGCGATATCAAAAATATCTTCAGCTATTTTATCTATAGTTTCTTCTTTAGCTCCGAAAAGTTTAGCCTCATAGGATGACGGAAATATTTTAAATTTCTTTTTAAGTTGCCGCATTAAGATTTCTATTTTCCCCTGGCTTTTGCCTTTTTCCATGCCTTTTTCTATGCCTTTTTTCATGCCTTTTTCGATTACGTCTTGATATATTACTGAGTCTTCAATTCTTATCATATTGATCACCTCCGAAAAGATCTTTTCTATGATAACCTTCGGAAAAACTAAGCCTGCCAGAAGTTCGGCTCTAAATGCGATTTCTCTTTTTTGTCTATATCTATAGGTGCATCTTTTATTACTTTTGTACACTGTCTTAAATATGTTTCCTTTTCTTCTTCTCGTTTTTCTCTATCAATTATTGGAAGTAATGAGTAAAGGCCATAGGCTTCATTTCCTACTATGTCACTGAATTTTAGTTCGCCGATATCTACTATTTTGTACTTATAGTTTAGCATATTATTGACATCAAAGAAATAGTTTAGACTGTCTTTCATGCTTTTGTCATATTTGGACATAAATCTACCTCCAGTCTTAGTGAAATTAGTATATAATCAAATTAGACCTAATATTTTAATGAGCTCCACTCCATCTCTTATGCCTTGTTCGTAAACTATTTTTTCTATTAATGCTCCGTTTGAATTAATCAGTTCTTCATGCTCAAAAGTAAGACTCTTCATATCGTCAGGTAAATGCTTTTGAATTTCACTATACAGCTTATAGATCTTTTTTTCTGTCCCTATAAACTCTTCGTTTTTCATTGAAATCTTACTGCCGATTTCAATAGTCCTATCCATTATCATTTCTTTAAAAGCAGTTTGGAAACTCTCCTAAGGTAAAAATCGGGAAGAGCGTTTCTTTTAAAGTTGGACCGTTGTTATTCTTATAACTGGCGGTCAAAGACCGCCCCTACAAGGGACAAACGTAGCATGGGCAACGTCAGGAAATGGGATGTAGAATCAGCTTCTACACCTAAAGTAAATTTTATAAAAGGTGTGTGCTAATGGAAGATTTTATCTCTAGATTAAAATACCTTAGAACTTTTTTTAACTTAAGTCAACCTGAGTTTGCAAAAATTATAAATGTTTCTAGGGGGAATGTAGGAGATTGGGAAACCGGCCGTTCAAAACCTACTGTTCCAGCATTGATTACGATTTCCAGCCAGTTTAATATTTCAATTGATTGGTTGCTAAAGGGAATAGGATCAGGCCCAGGAGAAGGACAAAATCAAGGAGAAGACAGGCTGTTGGAAAACCAAGGTCACCCATATTTAACTACCTTAGAATTATCCCTAATTGAGATGTTTCGTAAACTCGACCCACGTTCCCAGAATTTAGTCATAAATTTTGTTAGGTCTCAACTGGAAAAATAGAGTAGGGAATTTCAGCAATATAAATGAAATGAAATACAAAAGGACCTCTGCCACAGAGGTCCTTTTTTTAAACCCTATACTTATATTACCCGGGAAATATAAGTATAAGACTCGTTAAAATCATTCTATAAAGATTCCTTATATATATTTATTGCATCATTCAGCGTCATCTCCCGAGGACTGGCTTTAAAATTGTGATTTGAGTACTCATAGGCGTTTTGTGCCAATTTTTCTATGTTCTCTTCCTTAATACCAAAAACAGATATTTTTGTCGGAAGATTCACGCTTTCCATAAATGTTTTTAATGCTTCCACGGATTTTTCAGCGACTTTCGTGTTCGAAAGACCTTTAGTATCAACTCCAAAAATTTCCGCTATTTTTGACAATTTATCGGAAGCTTCAGGGATAGAAAACCGCATAAAAGCCAAGGAAACGGCTGCCAGGGTTTCACCGTGAGGAAGGTCATAGTAAGCACTGAGAGGGTGCCCCAATGCGTGTATACCGCAATTGCCAGCAAGGTTTATGGCTATCCCTGCAATGGTGTTGGCCCAAGCCATTCGTTCCCGGTACTCAATTTTATTTCCCCGGTCATATGCACCCTTTAGATTGTCCACCACCAGACGCATTCCTTCAAGGGATAATGGTTTACTTATCGGATGACTTCTTTTGCTGAGATAGGATTCCATGGAATGAAAAAACACATCAATACCGGTAGAGGCCGTAACCTTTTGAGGAACCGTCAACATTAGTTCAGGGTCGATAATTGAAATCTTGGCAAAAGTGTCCGGAGCCGAAAGTGCCTTTTTAACCTGTGTTTCGGGATTAGTCATGACGGCAAAATTATTTGCTTCACTTCCCGTTCTAGCAGTGGTGGTAATAAGTACTACCGGCAGAACTTCTCCGGCTGGCTGAGCACCGAAATAATTTGCAATGGAATCTTCTTTTTTCACTCCGAAAGCAATGCACTTTGCCGAATCCATTGC
>JAQWCA010000332.1 GCA_028706065.1 Tepidanaerobacteraceae bacterium | reverse complement strand
ATTTAACTTCATCAACTTCCTTTGAATCAATCGGCTGTTTTTTTACCGTCGCTTTCCCATCTTCTAATTGAAACAAACTCGGTAACAACTTAACACACACACCGCAGCCCATGCAGTATTGACTTTTAATTTCCACTATTTCTCCTTCTTTACTGTCACTGGCTATATCTTCATATGGAATCTCTTCTTTTTTTACAATAATAGAAATTACATAAGCCATGGCGAAAATGGATATGGTCGTAAGCACCCATCTTATCGCCATAAAATTCGGGCCTAAAAACTTGGCCTCATTTGCAAGCATGGGAACTTTTATAACAGCCCAAGCGCTCAATATAATTACAATATTTACAACACTGGCCCCCTTTTTGAGAAGCATTTTGCATATGGGAAAAGCAGCATATATGGGCCCAGCTGAGAAACTTCCCAGAAAGAGCGAAATCATAGACCCTTTGACTCCTGACTTTTCTCCCAAATTATTCATAATAATATTTCTGGGAACCCATGCATCTATCAGAGAAGTCAATATAAAAACTACCGGGATTATTTGAAGCATCTCTATAATGTAGTAGGAGCTATTTTTCAAAGATAAAAGTGCCATATCAGTCTTAAACATAAATAAAGCTAAATACATAAGACCTACAGCAAAAATCAGCATATTCCTTTTCAAAGCTTTTAAAATCCTCATATCAAAGCCCCCATCACCAATGCAATTATTATTGCAAATACAAAACTTAAAGAATTCCTAACTACAGCAAATTTGAACCCAAACTCTTGCTTTTCTAAAGGAAAAGTTACAAAACCAACCATAGTAAGTGTAGTTAAAAAAGCTACGGCAGGAACTACGCTTGCCCCCATATTGATCAAAGATCCGATCAGTGGAAATGCGACAAAAGCCGGAATAAGTGTAATACTGCCGATAATTGCCGAAAATATTGATGAAGTCAAAATATTGGGTCCTCCAAGATACTGTTTTATTATCTCGGGTGGTATAAAGCTTAAAATTAAACCTATCAGAAAAAGAATTCCAATGATTTGCCCCATCATGCCCTTCATCATGCCCTTGGCCATCTTCATAGAGTGGAATGTCCTTTCCTTATCTTTGATTATTGAGACCGTAAAGGCAATAGCCGTAATTACCCAAAGACACCGTGTAAATATATCCAAAACTATTCACCTCTATAATTTTTTGGACTTGGCGATTTTACTACAAAAAATTCAAGAACCTCGTCGTCAAAATTGTCTATATTCATCTTTATCCCATAAGGGATATTTACGATGTCGCCTCCTCTATACTTTTTAGGTTCCTGATCCCCTAATTTTAAAGTCATTGTTCCCCTTATAATAACCATGTAGACATTAGAATTCGAATAATGTTCAGGCATACCGGTTCCCTTTATGAGAACCATATGATTTAAGTTTATGTTCTCGTCGTCAACAATCCTTTCCACTATCTTTTTATCAGTCTTGTTAAAGTTATAGTTCTTTTCAATCATGAGAATTCTCCTTTTCATTATCTTTTCAATTATAGTATAATCTTTCATAAGAAAGTATACAGTAACCTAGGTTACTAATTTGGGGTGTTTTTAATGAAAACAACAGATATCGTTCAAATTGTTGCTCATACAGATTTATTCAGCAGTTTTACTGCTCATCAGCTTTTATCATTGTTCAGAGATGGACTATACAGCATATCAAAATACAAAAGAAACAACATAATCTATATTCAAAATGAAAAATGCAATACCATGGATGTGATTTTGGAGGGAGAGCTTGCAGTTCAAAAAATTGACGAAAATGGGGGAATACTGACAATCTCCAACTTTTTTGCCGGAGATGTAGTTGGTGGGAATCTGCTTTTTTCTCGCAGGAATACCTTCCCAATGACCATAACATGCAAATCCGACTGCTCAATTTTACACATAAAAAAAGAACTTGTTATAGAACTATGTCAGAATAACAAGGACTTTCTTATTAAATTCCTGCGATCAATCTCTGATAAGGCTTTAATCCTCACTGATAAAATCAAATTTATATCTATGAAAACCGTAAGGCAGCGCATTATTGACTATCTGACCTTCGAATACTTTTATCAAAAAAGCCCGGTAATATATTTAAATACTTCAAAAAAAGAACTTGCAGAGCGGTTCGGAATTCAACGGCCATCCCTTTCAAGAGAACTAAATAAAATGAGAGCTGAGGGGCTTATAGAGTTTGATGCTAAAACTATTACAATTAAAAATTTGAAGATAATAGATACACAATAAGTGAAGTTATTCAATTATTGATTTGTTAAATTTGATAGAAAATACATAACCTCAACTAATTGCCATAACAAACATCCCACCAATTATACCGTATATTGATAAATGATGTTCCTCATACTTTTCTGATAGCTAGGGCAATAATTCATTGCCCTAGCATTTTGGGCATTTTTTATTTTTATATTGGTAAAGTGTATTAACTTCAGGATTTTTATCTCCAAACATTTCAAGGATTTCATCAAGTATAGTTTTCCTATCTATACCAGATTTTTCTCTATTTTTGATGTGTTGATAAACTCCAAATACAGTGGAAGGCCCGATTTCCGGTGAAGGTGACGGCACCTT
>JAQWCA010000049.1 GCA_028706065.1 Tepidanaerobacteraceae bacterium | reverse complement strand
CTTGAAGTCGAGAAAGAACTGGAAGAAAAAATGCTAAAGGAAGTTGATCGACTTGAGAAGATGCAACCTGCAGCTGCCGAATTGTCTGTAATACGAACATACTTGGACTGGCTTGTTTCTCTTCCTTGGAATATATCCACTGAAGATAGTGTAAACATAAAAGCTGCCGAAAAAATACTAAACGAGGACCATTACGGTTTACTCAAAGTCAAAGAAAGAATTTTAGAGTTTCTTGCAGTAAGGAAATTATCGGGGGAAATAAAAGGGCCCATTCTTTGTCTTGTAGGTCCTCCTGGAGTTGGAAAAACTTCTCTTGCTCGGTCTGTTGCCCGGGCTATGTGTCGAAAATTTGTGAGAATTTCCTTGGGTGGGGTTAGGGATGAAGCAGAGATCCGTGGCCATCGCAGAACCTATGTAGGGGCAATGCCTGGTAGAATAATTCAGGGTATGCGGCAGGCTAGTTCGAAAAACCCCATATTTTTGTTAGACGAGATAGATAAGATGAACGCTGATTTTAGAGGTGATCCATCTTCGGCTTTACTAGAAGTTTTAGATTCTGAACAAAATAGTAGCTTCTCTGATCACTATGTAGAACTACCCTTTGACTTATCTAGGGTAATGTTTATTACTACCGCAAATACCTTATACAATATTCCGCGCCCTCTTTTAGATCGTATGGAGACAGTCACCATCCCAGGATATACAGAAAATGAAAAATTTGAGATAGCAAAGCGGCATTTAATACCAAAACAGCTTAAAGAAAATGGCCTTAATTCTAGAGAAGTATCTTTTACTAATGATTCCTTAATGAAAATTATAAGGAGTTATACTCGGGAAGCTGGTGTTCGAAATCTTGAGCGAGAAATAGCAAATATCTGTCGAAAAATAGCCCGAGCTGTAGTGGAGGGAGAAAAAACTACCATTGATGTAGATACAGAAATGGTAGAAAAATTCTTGGGAATAGCCCGCTTTCATTATGGTACATTGGAAAAACAAGATTTGATTGGTGTTGCAACAGGTCTTGCATGGACTGAGGTTGGTGGAGATATTTTAAATATTGAAGTTACCGTAATGAAAGGTAAGGGCAAATTAATACTTACAGGTAAACTGGGCGATGTTATGCAGGAATCGGCTCATGCCAGTTACAGCTATGTTAGATCTAAGGCACATGAATTAAATATAGATGAAGAATTTCATGAAAAGTTTGATATACATGTACATGTTCCTGAGGGAGCAATTCCTAAAGACGGTCCATCGGCGGGGATTACAATAACCTGTGCACTCATCTCGGCATTATCGTCTCAACCGGTAAAGAGGACTGTAGCTATGACTGGAGAAATTACTTTACGAGGTAGGGTTCTCCCGGTGGGTGGTATCAAAGAGAAGGTGCTGGCTGCCCATAGAGCAGGAATAAAGACTATTATTTTGCCTGAGGAAAACACAAAAGATTTGGAGGAAGTTCCCCAGACTGTAAAGGATGATCTTTGTTTTGTATTTGTAAATAATATGGACGATGTAATCGAAAAGGCTTTAAAGCCTATAAAACAAAAGCCAATAACTTTAGAAAAGAGTGACTGTGAACAAATTAATCTTTACACATCATAATTAAAAATGCTTTATATTTGCAAATAAAAAAAATATTAAAGAAGATATCTGTAAGTAAGATATCTTTTTTTTATTATTGTCAGGTAGTATAATTAAAATATCGATAGGGGGGGTAATATTGAAAAAAATGAAGTATATTCTCGTGGCACTTTTGATTGCCATTTTTTTACCTATGGTTGTTTTCTCAAGGGTAGATCACTTAATAATGCTTGTTGCGCAGCAAGCCATTAGAAAATCTGATGTTGCTCAGGCATTAGAATACTATCAACGTCTGGAAACATTTTTTCCAAGGAGTCACAGGATAGCTGAAGCTAGGTTTTATACTGCGGGGATTTTACTTCAAAACAAATCTCAGCCCGGACGTCAGGTTTTTCGTTTTGTAGGTCAAAAAAGCAATATATACTCCCAAAATTACTTAGGTCCAAGTAATGATAATTATATGAGACAAGTGTTGAATATTCTGGAAGAATTAGATCAAATCTCCTTAAGTAAAAATAACCAATGGATAAAAGGGTATCTTCCATGGTTCATATCAAGAGCATATTACGAGCTTGGCAATATAGATAAAGCTGTAGATATATTAGATAATATTACTTATGATGAACCGGAAACTTCTTGGCCATTGACTACTTGGGCAAGGATATTAATGGATAGAGGTAACTATATAGGAGCAATAAAAGTCATCGATGATTATTTTAACAATATAATTGATTTAAAAAAAGGCATGACAGCTGAGTTGTTAGAGATAAAGGGAGATTCAAATGTAGCTTTAGGCAATTTTGACGATGCAAAAAACTCATATGAGAAATCAAAAGAATATGCAAATAGCCAATTTGCATGGTTGTATCGACAAAAATTCATAAAGTTTATCAGACCGGAGCTTTCCAGAGAAATTTTTGAAGCAAATATTAATAAAAAAATTGATAAGGTTGAGCTTATCTACAAACCAATATATATAAGTAATGATAAAGGGATGTATGGAAATGTTTCCTTAGAAGGCAAGCCATTAATCGGAGAAGCTATATATATCACATCAGTGGGAGAGGAAGTTTTATTTTCCGGAAGCAATCCTGCCACAAATATAACTTATACTGATATAAACGGTAACTTTTATTTTCCTGAAACTGTAGAAAACCCGATTTTTGGCATAGGGGTTTCGGAAGAACATGCAAGGTTCTTAAGCACATCATTTAAATTAGACTATAGCCACCGGAAACCGATATATAAATTAGAATTAGTACCAACCATTAAATCAAATATGCAGATACTGGATGATAAACTAGTTGTAACATTTGAACCACCCCCTTATAATGTAACAAAATATGAATTATATATTATCCCCCCAGAAAAAGATCAAATAGAGACCAAGGAGATATTATTAGATGTAATATTTCCTGACAATAATTATCTCAAAATCAACTGGGAAAATCCCATAACAGGAATTCAGGAACTAAAACCTTTCCCACTATTATATGATGAGATTAAGCCTTATCATATTATAGGCCCTCTTTATCCAAGACAAAAGAGCTTTATAAATATTAAAGCTTTTGATGAAAATAATAACCTATTATCTGATAGTCTTGGATTTCATGTTTTGGGTGTAGATGGTGAGTACAAAACTGGAGTTTCTTTGAAGAATTACAGCAATGGAGATACTTATACGACAAGAGGTTTATATATACATGCTGTTGACGAATATGAGAAAATCTTACTGGAAAATCCTAACGATAAAGAAACAATGATTAAACTTGCAAGGCTATATCTATGGGTGTCTGGAGTAAAAGATGTTACGAAGTCTCAGGAATTATTGACAAAACTAAAATCAAAAGGAAGTTCAGATTTTTTACGACTTCAGGCAGAAATAGATTACCAAAATGAGAAGTTTGAACAAGTTAAAAAAGTCCTTAAAGAGACAGCGGAAAATAAGACACTGGACCCCGCTGGATATCAAATTTTAGCACAGACTTACCTGCATAACTTTGAATATGAAGAGTGTATAAAATACTTTAGTCGAGCTTATTATTTATCTGGTGAAAAATTAATGGATTATTCACCAATTACAGCTCATTGTCTCGCTCTTGACTTTGATGGAGCGTATATTACAGCAAAAGAAATGATATATGATGGGCGAAGGTTTTTTGATTCGCTGGATATGATTCGATCAAAAGATTATCCGCCGAAAGTATTAGAGGAATTTAGAAATATGCTGACTCCGCTGACCAAATTGCCTGATGAATCTAATGAAAGTGAGTTTGATAAAGCATACAAAGACTTTAGCAAACTATATCCTCAGCATGGAGAACTATCAGAATTAGCTTTTAAACTTGCTTTTAGAAGATTTCAAAAATAGTAGGTTGCACCATTGTGATATTACATACATAAAATATATTGACTTCTAATAAATACTAAGCTTTGACAAAACTTGTAAGGGAGGGATATGCTCTTGATAAGATATGTAGTGCGTGCAGGGGATACGTTGTCGTTATTAGCAGCGAGATATGGAACTACTGTTGCAGCGATTATGGAAGCAAATAATTTGGCAAATGCTGATTTGATTTTTGTTGGGCAGGTACTATTAATTCCGGTTTCGGGTCCGACTCCACCACCTACCACCCCGGAGTGTCCACCTTGTCCACCTTGTCCTCCTACCCCAACGCCACCACCAACACCGCCGCCACCTACTCCGCCGCCAGAAAGGCCTGTGGTCCGGCGAACTTTTGACGGCATTGAATTTACTTTCTCATTAAATAAAAGAGTATATAGGTTGGGAGAACGAATTATAATTCGACTTCAAAAGAAAAATATATTAAGAGTGCCATTAACTCTTACTTACAGAACATCTCAAAAAGTCGATTTCAGGGTTACTCGAGATGATAGACTCATATGGCAATGGTCGCAAGGTAGGTTTTTTACCCAGGCCATAACCATTGACCGATTGCAACCAGGGGAGGTAAAGGTTTATCGCGAGGTGTGGGACCAAAGAGGTGACGGTCTTATTACCAGGCCTGGTAACTATAGAATAACTGGGTGGAATCTGGCTACACCTGGTATTAGACTTAGCCTTGATTTTAGAATAGTAGCAGGATAGACTAATAAACAGTAAGGGGCGAAATGGATATCCGTCGCCCCTATTTTGATTTAACAACATTAATTGATATGTAAAATAGGACAAGTGGTAAAATAAAGTTCATTGCGAAAATCGGTTGTTTAATATATAATAAAAAATGGTTAGTGGAAAAATACTAGGGAGGAGATATGACATGATGGTCGTTTTTGACCCTGAAGTACAGCACAGGATTATGGTCTGTGTAACACCCCAAAAAAGCTGTGAGCGGCTAATAGAAAACGGTGCTGCTAGGGCGAAAGAAATGGACGGCCAGTTTGTAGTAATATATGTAAATAAAAAACAAGATCTCAATCGGGAATTAAAAGAACACAAGATTTTACTGGAACTGTTTGAAACAGCGAAAAATTTAGGAGGAACCGTTTCAATACTTTCTGGAGAGAAGATTTACGCTACACTAGCAGAATTTTCTACGGAAAATAAAATTACACATATTGTCGTTGGTAAATCTTTACGTTCGGCTGAAATTGAAAAACACGGTGAAATCATAAATTCACTGATAAGTGCAGTGAAAAAAAATGGCATTGTGGTGGAAGTTGTTGATTAAAGGAAGATTTAAGGGTGATGTTCTTGAAAGGACTTTGGGATTTTCTTTATTACAAAGATACATGGTTATTTATATATATAAATAAAAGAATAAAGTGTAGAATTCTGGATATGTGTATGCCCCGAATAACTCATCTGGGTGGAGTTAGCTTTACTATACTCACATGTCTTTTTCTATATTTATTCGGCCAAGCCGAAGCAAAGATAGCCGCCGCCGAAGCCTTTATTACTATAACGGGTAGTCAGGGAATAGTGCAGCTTTTTAAAAACACTATAAACCGGAAAAGGCCTTATCTTGTAATGCCTGAAGTCCACACTTTTTGGAGAAAACTTTTAAAAGACTATTCTTTTCCATCAGGTCATACCACTGCTGGTTTTTCATTAGCTGTAATTCTTGCCATTCACTTTCCTGCTTACAGTATTGTCTCATACTTACTGGCTACCATGGTAGGGGTGTCCCGTATATATACAGGCATGCATTATCCATCAGATGTACTAAGTGGTGCTTTTTTAGGAACAGGGTTTGCTGTTTTGACGCAGGTTGTAAAAAAAATAATGATATAGTTTCACACAGCCTGATGGCTGTTTTTTAGTTTAGAAATCCCGTGATTTTCTCAAAAAAAAAGGATTTAACATTTAAAAGTGGAATACTATACATAAAGTCTTAGAGGACGTTGGCAAATCGTTCACTTGGCTACCAAGAACCTTATTAGATTGGAGGGATACATACTGATATGGAAAAAATTATCACTTCTAACGAGAATCTGCTGATTAAGGCAACTAGTGAGATATTAAAAATAAAAAGCGTAAAAGGTGATTCACTGCCGAATATGCCTTTTGGTGAAGGTCCTGCTCAATCTTTAGAATATGCCCTGAATCTTGCCGATAGCTTTGGTCTGAGGACAAGAAATCTGGAAAACTTCGCAGGGTGGGCTGAGTGGGGTGAAGGGGACGAAATGATTGGTATACTGGTACATCTGGATGTAGTTCCTGAAGGCAGTGGCTGGACTTATCCACCTTATAGTGGCGAAATTCATGGTGGAAAGATTTATGGTAGAGGTGCTATTGATGATAAGGGTCCTGCCATGGCAGCGTTGTTTGCTCTTAAATCCCTTAAGGATGCCGGGATTAAATTTAATAGAAGAGTTCGGGTCATTTTCGGTACTGATGAGGAAAGTGGTTCTGAATGTATGGAATATTATTTGAGACATGATGAAGCTCCGACTATGGGTTTTTCACCTGATGCCAATTACCCCATTATTAATGGCGAGAAAGGAATCCTGATCTTTTCCTTTACTACTTCTTTTAATTTCAAAAAGAAGGAAAGCGGTGTCGAGATATTATCATTCAAGGGTGGTCATCGACCCAATATGGTTCCGGATTATGCGGAAGTTCGTCTTTCGGGCGGTGATGTAGAAGAAGTAAAACGGGTAGTCGAGAGCTTTGCAGAGACGATACCTTCAGATTTTGAGATAGGGTATGATGACGCAATTATTATAAAATCTTTTGGTATATCAGCTCACGGTAGTACCCCGGAAAAAGGTAAAAATGCTGCTATGTTGTTGATAAAATTATTGGGCCAGCTCGAACTTATTGAGTCTCAAAAGGATTTTATCAATTTTATAAATGATAAGATAGGGTTAGATACTACTGGAAAAGGATTGGGTGTAGATCTTGAAGATGAAGTTTCCGGCAACTTGAGTTTTAATGTGGGTGTCGTAGAATTTGACCGGACCAGAGCTACAGTCACCGTAAACATCCGTTATCCTATTAAATACAAGGGAGAACAGATATTAAGTCAAATAAGTCGAAATACACCGGAATATATTAATATAGAAAATGTTTCTGACAACAAGCCCCATTATGTTTCCGAAGATAATCTCATGATAAAAAAATTAAAGGGTGCTTATGAAAAAGTTACCGGAGAAAAGGCCTACTGTTTTTCCATTGGAGGCGGTACCTATGCAAGAATGTTTGACAATTGCGTAGCGTTTGGACCAAACTTTCCGGGCAAGCCTGAGCTAGCCCACGAAAAGGATGAGTATATTGAGATTGAAGATCTAATAAAAAACTTAAGGATTTATACATATGTATTGGTGGAACTGGTAAAGTAATATTTGCCAATCTTTTAACTTGTTTAAGGAGGGGTCCAATATGGGATTTACAAAGTTAAAAGACCCTTATATCGACAGGCTTTTCGATGCTATATTACTTTTAGAAAATAAAGAGGATTGTTATCGCTTTTTTGAAGACATATGCACTATTGGAGAGGTGCAGTCCATGGCTCAACGATTGCAGGTGGCTGAAATGTTAAAAGAAGGCCGAACTTATACTGATATTGCACAAAAGACGGGAGCTAGCACTGCCACCATAAGTCGAATTAAACGCTTTCTGAATTATGGTGCCAATGGATATAATTTAATTTTAGAGAGACTTGTCAAAAAAAATCAAGAAGAAGATTAGCGTGGTCTCCACGCTTCTTTTGTCTCAGGAGGTTGTCGATGGAATTTTTAGATAATTTAAATCCACAGCAAAAAGAAGCCGTAACTCATCCGGCAGGACCTTTACTTGTATTGGCAGGGGCAGGTAGTGGAAAAACCCGAGTTCTTACATATCGTATGGCATATTTGATAAAAAATCAGGGAGTAAATCCTAAGAATATAATTGCTATTACTTTTACGAATAAAGCGGCTCGAGAAATGAAGGATCGAATAGAGCATATACTTCCAGGTGTGCGAGATATGCTTGTCAGCACTTTTCACTCTGCTTGTGTAAGGTTTTTGCGTTTTGATATTGATAAATTGGGTTATAATAGAAACTTTATTATCTTTGATAACCAAGACCAACAGGTGCTGATTAAAGATTGCCTCAAGAATTTAAATATTGACGATAAGAAGTTTACTCCGGCAGGGGTTTTAAACTATATAGGTCGAGCAAAAGATCAACTTCTTATTCCCAGCAAGTGTCTTGATATGGCTAAGGATATCAGAGAAAAGACCATGGCCGGAATTTATGAATTATATCAAAAACGATTGAAGGAAAATAATGCATTAGACTTTGATGATATTATCATGAAAACGGTAGAACTATTTAAGGAGTATCCTAGGATTCTTTCCTACTATCAGAACCGATTTGTACATATTTTGGTGGATGAGTATCAGGATACAAATATTGCACAGTATAATCTTATAAGAATGATGGCGGCAAAACACCGAAATTTGTGTGTGGTGGGCGATGATGACCAAAGCATCTATAGCTTTAGAGGTGCCGATATTAGAAATATATTGGAATTTGAGCAGGACTTTTCTGATGCTACTGTAATACGGCTAGAACAAAATTACCGTTCGACTCAGACCATCTTAAATGCTGCCAATGAAGTCATTGATCATAATTTTGGTAGAAAGAAGAAGACCCTTTGGACTGATAATGGTGAAGGTCAGAAAATAAACCTTGTTACCTTGGAGGATGAGCGTCAGGAAGCATATTTTATTGCCCGGGAAATTAATGAAAGGGTTTTTAGAGATAATATAGGTTATGGGGATATTGCAGTGCTTTATCGGACCAATGCTCAATCCAGGGTGTTGGAAGAAGCTATGGTAAAAACCGGACTTCCTTATAGAATAGTAGGAGGTTTAAGGTTCTACCAACGTAAAGAAATAAAAGATACTTTATCCTATTTACGGGTTGTAGCCAATCCTTCCGATGATGTAAGTCTTACCAGAATTATAAATGTTCCCCGGAGGGGCATTGGGAATGTTACGGTAAATAAGCTCAGGGAAGTAGCTGAGGAAAAAAACCGAAGTATTTTTGACATAATAACAAGTATGGATGATATGTTGCTTTCTTCATCATTCAAGAACAAACTTCGAAGTTTTTTTCTAATGTTGAAAGATTTTATAGAGATGTCAAAGACTATGTCCATAGTTGATTTAATGAACTATATTCTTGAAAAAACCGGGTATATGGAGGAACTTAACAATCAACATACTACCGAGGCATTAAGTCGTATAGAAAACCTTCAAGAAATGATAAGTGCCGCAATGGAGTTTGAGCAAAGATCTCCCGGAGGCGGTCTTGAAGATTTTTTAGCTGAACTTGCTCTAGTATCCGATGTCGACAATATGGAGGAAAAAGAACAAGCTGTTGTACTCATGACATTACACAGTGCCAAAGGTCTCGAATTCCCTATTGTATTTCTATCTGGAATGGATGAAGGCATATTCCCCCATTCCAGGTCGCTTTTAGATGACAATCAACTGGAAGAAGAGCGGCGTTTGTGCTATGTGGGAATTACACGGGCACGAAAAAAACTTTATATGACTAGAGCCTGGCGGAGAAGTATTTATGGAAATAAAGCGTATTATTCGGCTTCAAGGTTTTTAGATGAAATTTCGCCTGAGTATATAATAGAGTCATCATATGATACAGGAAACAATGTAGATACTGTTGAGCTACAAACTCAAGTTCCTAAAACTGAAGTAATAAACAGCAAGGATTATGATTCCTTCAGTTCTTGCTCCATAAGGCCCGGTGATCGAGTGAGACACTCAAAATGGGGTGAGGGCACAGTTACTGATATGGATGGAATTGATGAAGAAGCACAAATATCTATAAACTTTCCATTAGTGGGTGAAAAGCATCTGATACTGAAGTATGCACCTATAATTAAGATTTAGAGGTGGCTATTATGTTGGTTCCTTGTAGGGGCGGTCTTTGACCGCCTGCTATTTGAATAAACAACGGTTTAACATAAAGGAGATGCTCGTCGTCTTCCAATATATTCGAATAATACCTGAAAGGGTGAGATTTTTGGACAAGGTCCAGGCTGAAAAACTTATACAAAAATTAAGAGCATTAATAAACCATCATAATCACCTATATTACGTACTAGACAATCCGGAAATATCAGATGTTGAATATGATAAACTGATGAGAGAACTGATAGCCCTTGAAAGTCGGTTTCCTGAGCTAATCACGCCCGACTCGCCCACCCAGCGCATTGGCGGTGAACCGCTGGCGGCATTTAATCGGTTTACTCACCGAGAAGCCATGATAAGTCTTGCCGATGCTTTCAGTGAAGGAGATCTTAGAGATTTTCATCGTCGTGTAACAGAAACCGCAGGAAACCAGGTTGAATATGTGGTAGAACTCAAGATTGACGGTCTGGCTATATCGCTTACTTATGAAAAAGGTTTTTTGGTTACAGCAGCTACCCGAGGCGATGGTACGGTTGGGGAAGAGGTCACTCAGAATGTAAAGACCATTAAGAGTGTTCCACTGCGTCTGAATGTGCCCTCAAGTGAAATGCCTACTCTGATGGAGGTGCGGGGCGAGATATATCTTCCAAAGGAAGGGTTTCGAAGACTCAACGAAGAACGGGAAGATTTAGAACTTCCGCCCTTTGCCAATCCCCGCAATGCGGCTGCCGGTTCTATCCGGCAACTTGATCCGAAAGTTGCTGCCAAAAGGCCTTTGTCAACTTTTATGTATGCCATGGGATATGTGGAAGGCCTAAAGTTTGATACACATTATGAGATGTTGGAGTTTTATAGGGCGTGCGGATTCAGGGTAAATCCCCA
>JAQWCA010000331.1 GCA_028706065.1 Tepidanaerobacteraceae bacterium | reverse complement strand
ATTTGAAGATGATCCTCCGGCTAGGCACATCAGGAACACTTTGTTACAAACTTGGTGAAAGTGGATTGCCAGATTGATTCTTGTTAATCAGTTAATGGAGCTGTATTATTTTGGAGCCAGTTTGTTAAGTCGATTTTTGATAGTTCACCAGATGATAACCTAATCATTATTTTGTATGTTTCTTTTTCCGGAGCAACAATTTCAAAACCATTTATTTGAAGGAAAATATCCATAGCGATTAACGCAATCCTTTTATTTCCGTCTATAAATGGGTGATTGTTACATAAATGATAACCGTATGCAGCGGCCATTTTCATTAATGTATCATGTAAATATCTACCTTCATAAGTAGTTTTAGGTTGCTCTGGTGCAGAATCCAGTAACTTCTCATCCCTGATTCCGTAAGCACCGCCATAATCCTGAACAAGCCGGTCATGGAAATAAAGAATTAATTCTTTTGAAATGAAAGTAACACCTATCATTTTGATAGTTCCTTTAGAGTATTTTTAAACTTACTATTAGTTTTATCATAAGCTTTTGCCCACTTTTCAAATTCCGGATTATATGGAGTTAAAGTAAAACCGTCTTTTTTCTCAATAACATGAAGTTCTTCGCCTTCTTTGAGATTATATTTTTCTACAAGCTCTTTGGGAACAGTAAAACCGAAACTGTTTCCCACTTTTCTTAACTTAACAGATTTCATTGATATCACCTCAATAATATTATAACATTTGTATTACACATTATACAAGAAGGGAATTACAGCATATAAACACAAGGTCGACGGTGGAATGAAAACTGCAACACATACTATTAACGTCAAAGTACAGGGAACCATATACGACTATAGTCGCTCAGAGATAATCGGGCCTATAAAATAAACATCATTCCCGGCTTTTATGACTGGGGATTGGTTTAAATTTAAATTATATCATGTTATAATTTAATACAAGGTAATCGACAGGCAGGTGTGGTTGCCACTTCCCTTACAAAGGGGGTGGTGCTTATGACTACATACGAAACATTGTCTTTAATGATAATGTTTGCAATGTTCGTCATAGCCGTCTTGAAATTCGGGACTAAAAAATAACCACCCTGCTTCTCCCAGGGTGGTTATGGCTTAAACCGTAACTATTTTGGGCAACCGCACCATGCGGTGTCGATTACCTTTACATATATTATATCACAATTCTTAAAAAAGTAAACGCACGTTAAAAAGTAAAATAAGAATTTTAGAATGAAAAAGGGCGGGAAAGGTAAGCCACTTTTTTTTAATGGTTGTAATATACACAAAGACAGGAGTGATTTTATGAAGTGGAAGACGCATATTGTGCTGGGACTTGCAGTGGGAACAATGCTTGCGGTAAAGACAGGCCTGCCTATTGCGGGCGCAATTATAAGCACAACTGCAGCCGATATGCTTGATTTCAGTGTTTTTATCATTACAAAGTTGAGTATTACACTGTAAGACAAAAAATAGTAATGGTATTCGGTAGGAAAGGAGGTTTTGGATATAAAGTTTTGCCCCCTTTTACCATGATGAAAACTCCAGTCACCCAAACCAAATAACCTACCCAAGCTAAAACATGAATCAATTGCCATAGTAATTTTTATTTTTAAAACTCTGCTGGATCATTTCCGTGATTATATGTCTTCCACCATATTAACCGGCGAGACTTAAAACCATCGGACTTTAACCCGACAAAAGTTCGTAAATCCTTCTTCCGCCCGGTCATAATATTCCCTGAAGGTCTTGATGATGAAGCCGCCAACGTGCCTTCCCCGGAAGATTTGATGACAAACGAAACGTCCCCGTGACACCCCTTTGTGGCCTGATTTTTTCTATTGAAAAAAAGAAGGTTATACCGAGTCTATATAGAATATATAAATATAAGTGTATAAAACACATGCCAAATGTGTATAAACTGACAGCGACTAAGGGGTGAAGAAATGACAAAACGAAGTAATCAAATATATAAATATGTAAAGACCAAATCAGCCGGATTTTCATTACAGGATTTAAAAAACAGCCCCGGCCTTACGGCGAAGGATGTGGCTGATGAACTGGGGCTGATACGAAATAATGTAAGTAAGGAATTAAATGAACTTGTTAAAGAACAGATACTGGTAAAAATAAAAACAAAGCCCGTTTATTTTTTTGACAGACAAAGTTTTGAGAATCTCTTTCAAAGACATATTAAAACAAATATTTTATCACTTGAGGAATGTCAGGACTTGATTCTTGCCAAAGAGGGCTTAGGCAATGATCCGTTCCTTCACATCATAGGCTCTGATGCAAGCCTGAAAAACCAGGTGGAGCGTGCAAAGGCCGCCATTATGTATCCCCCCAATGGTTTAAACTGCTTGATAATCGGTGAAACCGGAGTGGGGAAAACGCTGTTTGCCAAGGTTATGTATGAATATGCCAAGTTCACGAGAAGATATACCGAAAATGCACCTTTTATTACTTTTAATTGCGCTGACTTATACAATAATCCGCAATTGTTGCTGTCACAGCTATTTGGGCATTTAAAAGGGGCTTTTACCGGAGCTGATAATGACAAGGTCGGCTTGATTGAAAATGCTGATGGAGGAATTTTATTCCTCGATGAGATACATCGACTCA
>JAQWCA010000048.1 GCA_028706065.1 Tepidanaerobacteraceae bacterium | reverse complement strand
GCTGATCCTTGCTTATGCAGGAGGCTCTCTTCATCTCATGCTGCTTTTATTAGGACATGAAATTCCTATGAGTGAAGTCATCAATTGGGATATGATGGCATCAGAAGTGGTAAGGGCTTTGGCCGGAAGCATAGGGCTAATTTTTGCTATACCTATTACCGCTGTGATTTCAGGAACCATGGGAAGAACTCGGAAAAATATTATTTGAGAACAATCCATGGAGCTTTTTCGATTAAAATTTTTGTTTACATATAAGTAAAATGATGTGCCATAAGCGGGCCAGCAAAGCTAGCCCCTACAATACTGCATATCAATAATCCAATATCGTAGGGGAGACCTTTGGTCTCCCGTTTGTTACACATCATTTATACAACTATGTGGTCTTTATAAATTTGTGTATTATATAGGGTTGACAATAACTTACAAATAATCAAGGGAGTGATTTTTAAGTGAACGATATAGTTAAAGAACTGTCTCTACTGCTGTTATATTTAACATCTTGGGAGGAAGACGCCGTCATAGCCAAGGTTTGCAGAAGTTGGAAGGGATATCCTTTTGAAACCCTGGATGATTTAACTGAAGAAGAATATATTTCCGGCAGTCGACGTTCCAAGTCAGTATATATAACCGAAAAAGGTATTAGAAAGGCACAAGAAATAGCAAAAAAGTATCAAATAGAAGACGACAATATTTAGCAATAAAGCTGTAAGTGAAAGAAGGTCTTTACAATCTGTAGGCGAAGTAAATCAGGCTTCTGATGTCTATTATTAAAACTTGCAGGATTAAAGTTTAATTTCTAATTAGACTGTGATATAATTTTCTTGAAATAACTTTATGGAGGTTTTGAATATGAGCATACCTCAGGAAAAGATTTTTGATCTGTTAAAGAAATTGCCTGATGAAGATAAAAAAGAGGTATTTAATTTTATGGAGTTCTTATATGAAAAGAGAAAAAAAGCTTTTAAAGAATTTCTAGAAAATGTTCCGGAAGAAGATGAGGAATTATCGCCCGATGAAATTGAAGCATTAAAACTTGCAGAAAATGATGAATCTGAGCCGATTGAGGCAGTGGCAGAGGAGTTAGATTTATAAATAGTCAGGTGGAGCAAGGAGGGGCAATTGCCCCTCCTTGCTAATTTTATTATATGCAGCAATCATCCACATAAAGATTCATTGGATATGCCAGGTATTTTGCCGGCGGCATCTTTTCTGTAGTATAAAAACCGGGAGGAGACATAATGAGCTGCGGGATACGGTTGACGATGGTGGCACAGGTGAGTTCTACTGTGGCCGGTTGTTCGATTTTCAGAGTTGTATCGGGTTCACCGTGTATGGTCCATAGGTTTGTATCTACTTCACCTTCAGGATAGACTTTGCCAATACACTGGGTTTCCAGTATGGGGCCCTGATTAGTGATTGTGGTAACTATCGCAGACATGCCTAAAGCGTCACCGGCTTTTATGGTCTTTCCCAGGGTCTCGGAATGTATGTCTTTGTCATGGAATATTGGGACAAGCTTTTGCTCCATGGATTTTATACTCCAGCCTAGCTGTGAGCAAAGCCACTGATTGGCATTCCACATGTAAGAGGGTAGAGAGTCATTTTTAGCTATTTTCTCTTCAAACTCTTCGGGGCTGAGACCGGCACCGTGGACTTCAGCTAAGGCAATTCCATATTCCTCCACGTTGTAGCTTGATGAACCTTCGATTTTTGTAATATTGTGGGTAGAACCCGCAAGAGTTGTTATGAGGTTGCCCCAAAATACATCCTGATAGCCGGAGCCGGCGAGAGTGCAGTTGTTTTTCTTGGCCAATCTGTCCAGCTTGTTGATGAGAGCGGGAGAAGTATTCCAGGGATAAAAGGCTTCTTCACAGGTGCTGATGGCATTTACACCGTTTCGGGCTGCCAATTCGAAGGGATCGTAAACCTCGGAGACAAGACTTCTGGTCGCTATTACACATACATCCGCATCACATTCGGCAAATACCTTTTCAGCATCAGAGCGAATGGGTACATTGAGCTTAAAGCCAAGTTCTGCTACCTCTCCCACATCTTTACCTACGATGGCGGGATTCATATCAATGGCTCCCACTATTTCTGCGCCCTTTTCGTACAGGTAGCGCAAAAAAACCTTACCCATTTTACCACAACCGTACTGAATTACTCTTACTTTTTCCATCATTTGAACATTCCCCTTTCATAATATTGTGCTTATTTTAACTATAAACCTTATACCATATATAGAGTCAAGGGCTTAAAACAATATTTTAAAAGAATTTTAACTTTTTTATAAATAAGGTCAAACTGAGGTGCACTTTAGCGAAACTCTATAGGAATCTGCAATCTAACAAACATATTTCTCTCGTTTTGTGGAAAAATAGGTAATTCAGCTATCACTTCACATATATAATCGCCAACGATTCTATAGTTATTTTGCGCAATATGTTCAAGAAGTATGTCTGCATATTTCTTTTCCTTGTAAAAACTGAAGCTTTCAAAATAAATGGATGCGAAAGTTCCGGCATGAATTATCTCTACCCCTTTATTGGCCTCAAAATCGTCATCTACAAACAGAAAAATCTCATTAGATACAAGTTTCCTTGCCTCCAACATATTTTTTCTGATTATCGACCCCACATTGCAAAAATAAATCATGGGCAGATCATGTAACAGTATATGGCTCTTGAGTTCTCTAAGCATATATTCGTAAGTATCGAGTTCGTGTTCGTAAATATTTATCCCACAGTTATAGCAGTATATTTTTCGTTGGGGAAGGTGTTCTATGACTATTACACCTTCTCTGGGAGAAGCTGCATAGCGATAATAGCTTTCGATGGATCTTATTATAGCTTTCTGCTTTTGATTTAATTCTGCTATTTTTTCGTTTATTAGTTGCTTTTGTCGCTTAAGTACTTCCTGTATCACACTGATGTCTTGACGGTCAAGATGTTCCTTTATTTGTTTAAGGCTCATTCCTAGCTCCTTCATATACTGAATCATATCAAGTCTTGCACATTGTTTTATGTTGTAGTATCTGTATCCTGTTTGTTCATCTATGTAGTAGGGTTTGAGAAGACCGATCCGATCATACAGGCGCAGGGCCTGATCAGAAATATTGTTTAGCTTTGCCATCTTACCTATTGTTAGCATATCCATAAGCTCACCTCCTAACAGTATTATAACATTATAGATGCTACAAGGTTGTGGTTTTTGCATTATTAAAGTTGATTAGGTGACAAGGGGACGGGGTTATTGACAACACATCCAACTTCAGTTATTGTAGATTTGGAGGTGTTTTTTATGCCGAGAGTAGCTAGGAAGAAAAGTGAAAGTGGGATATACCATATTATGATGAGGGGCATAAACCGTCAGTGCATTTTTCAAGACGAAGATGATTGTATGAAGTTTATAAAGACTATCCAACATTATAAAGAAAAAAGCGGATATGAAGTTTATGCATATTGCCTGATGGGAAATCATGCCCATATACTACTAAAAATCGTGAAGGAACCTTTAGAACAAGTGATGCGCCGGATATGTGGTAGATATGTCTATTGGTACAACCTAAAATACAATAGAATAGGGAACCTATTCCAAGACAGATTCAAAAGTGAACCGGTGGAAGATGATACATATTTCTTAACTGTAGTAAGATATATTCACCAAAATCCAATTAAAGCCGGATTGGTTAAAAAATTGGGTCAATACAAGTGGAGCAGTTTTAACGAATACATAAATAATACTCAATTGATCGATGTTGATTTTGTTCTTAACATGTTTAGCACCGATAGAGAAAGGGCTGTAAAGCTTTTTGTTGAACACAACAATGAACAAAAAGATGATGTTTGTTTGGATATGGAAGAAAAACGTCGAATCACTGACAAAGAAGCCGATGAGATAATAAAAGAAGTTTGCAAAGTAGTTGATGTCTCCGATTTGCAAAAGTTTGATATATCAAAAAGGAATGTATATCTGAAACAGCTAAAAGAAGATTATGGTCTATCAATTAGACAACTTGAGAGAGTTACAGGTTTAAACAGGGGGGTAATTTACAAAGCAGGAAAAGAAAAAGAAAAATGACAACAACCCCGTCCCCTTGACATCTTTCGTCCCCTTGACATCTTTAGATCTGCATGAAAAAATAGATAATCATCAAGATTTCCGCAAACAATTTTAAAAATGTCCCACCGAGAATACCGAGGAGACTGCCTATGCCGACGCGGATCGCCGGTTTAATTTCACTGCCTCGCAAGATTTCAATAACTACAGCACCAAGGAATGGACCAATAACGATGCCCAACGGTGGGAAGAAAATCAAACCAAGGAATGTACCGACCACTGCACCCCAGATGGCTTGTTTACTGCCGCCAAAGTGTCGTGTACCCACAGAGGAAGCGATAAAATCGATGAAAAAAATCAAAACCAGAACTAAGGCTTGTAAAAGAAAGAAATTTGCGTCAAGAGTTTCAAAACCAGTCATGACTCCATAGAGAAGCATGCCACCGTAAATGAGAATAGCCCCAGGTAGAATAGGTAATATAGTACCTAATAGACCAAAGATAAACAATATAATAGATAAAATCAAAGCCGTCGTCTCCAAAATATGGCCTCCTTAATAAAAATACGCAATACATTTTCTCCTGCTTTCTCCTTATAATATCACATAATGACATGGGGACGGGGTTGTTGACAATGTTTTTTATTAAAGCTATAACCGCCGATTGAGGGTGCAATCCGCATCGATAAAGGCGGTTTTCAGCATTTTGTTTTTCTTTAACTCTATTTTATATGGTAAAATATTTACAATGTAGTGGTTTTGTAATACCACAAACAAGAATTAAACGACGTTAACAGGGTGTACAGTATTTAAAATATTCTAAATCCTGTTTTTGCTGTGGTTTCAAGATGTGATCGGGTGACAGAGCAGCTTGATTGACAATAACCCCGTCCCCTAGTCACCTTAGTAAATATCATGTAACGTTTTCATCAAAAATGCGACTAATTATATGGAAGGGGGATATCAGTGAAGCAAATAGAGCGCTTATACATGCTTTACAAGCGAGATATTTACATATACCTGCTTTCGATGACACATGATTCCGACCTTTCAGAAGATCTATTATCGGAAACCTTTGTAAATGCAATATCCTCGATTGGAAATTTCAAAGGTCAATCTTCAGTAAAAACCTGGCTATTTTCTATTGCTAGAAACTTGTGGCTTCAAAGAATTAGGAAAGAAAAACCAACCGTTGAATATAATGATCTTTTGGAATTATATGTCTCAGATAGTATTCCCCAAAAGCTCATTACAAAAGAAACCGCAAACAGAATCAAGGAACTATTATCGGAAAAGGATGAGCGTGCTCAAAAAATATTAAATATGCGAGTAGAAGGCTATAGTTTTGGAGAAATAGCCCAAAGGGTTAATATAACGGAAAGCTCAGCAAGGGTAATTAATTTTCGGACGAAAAAAAGCATAAAAATGATATTGAAAAAGGAGGGGCTGATTTGAGCATATCTTGCGATGTAATCCAAGATTTGATACCTCTGGTAAAAGACGGTGTTGCAAGTGCTGCTAGCACAAGAATAGTCAATGAACATATTGCAATCTGTGAAAGGTGTAGAACCGAGTTTGAAATCTTTCAGACCAACTTGGAACAGCCATCAATAAAAGATGAAAAGATAATATTTGCTATAAAACGCAGTATTCTAATAACACAATTCGTTATTCTTATTGCAGGTGCTATAATTGGTGTTGCACTTTCAAATTCGATGTGTATGTTTTATAATTTTATAATAATGCCTGCTATTGGCGGTATTTCTATGATCGCTCTCAAAAGGAAATGGTATTTAGCACCTTTTGGAATTTTCATAATCACGTTTTTATGGCTGACCATAAAGAATATCGTTTTAAGTGGATTTGCCCGGGGTGCACTTTATGATGGATTATATTACAGTACTATATATACCGTTTTAGTGGGCTTGGGTTTGATAATTGCAATGCTTTTAAAGTTTATATTCGCGAAAGATGGTGAGTAAATTGAAAAATACAAAGCGACTAGTTTTGAAAATACTGGCGGCATTAGTAGCGGTTTTACTTGTTGGGGGTATACTTTTTGTCACTAACGCCTTTGTCGGCAATCCAATAACAGCTATGCGGGCAAATAAGGCAATAAAACAATATGTGGATCGGAAATACTCGGATTTGGATCTTGAAATAGAAAAAGCAAGCTATAACTTTAAAGATGGATCATATGTTGCCAGGGCCAAATCTAGAACCAGTATTGACACAAAATTTCCGGTCTACTATCGAAATGGTCAGGTGGTGCGGGATGGCTATGAAAGTTATGTGCAGGGGATGTTTAATACATTGCAAAGACTTTCCGATGAATATTCCCTTATCGCAAAAAATATTATCGCTAAAGAACTGGGATATGAAAACAACACTACAATGGTTATGTTTTATAAAGATGAGTATGAAAATGTTAAGGATATTTTAGAGCTTGATATGAAATTTGACAGAACATTGCCCATGGAAACAGAGGTTACAATCTGGCTAGATTTAGAAGAACATTCTTTAGAAACTATAGCAAAGATCTTAACTGAGGTCCACAGGGCATTTAAAGACAACGATTGCAATTTTGATAAATATGGTTTGTATGCTGAAAATGGCGGAATCCTTGTGATGGTAAACGAAGTTACCCCTGCAGATATCGAAAGTGATGAATTTACCAGACTTCTAGAAAAGGCTAAAAACGATGAGAATGCAAGCGGAATTAGAGTTTTTATCAAAGGAGAGAAGTAATAAAAATGATGTCGGCTTTACTAATGAATGACAGCTCGGCAGGTATGGAAGCTTTATCAATATACTAAACAAGGTTCGGGTTCAGGGTATAAGATTAAAGTTGACAATAACCCCGTCCCCGTGACACCTATTATATAGATAATAATATTTAGTTAATTTTCTTTTAGACAAACATTTTTTTACTCTGTTCGTATAATGTGAGTAGATTAAAAAGTGGTGACAAAGATGGAAGGTATTTCGTATTTTATTGAAGGAACAAAGGACTTTTTTATTCAAAACGGTGCATGGGGGCTTTTTATTTTAGCTTTTACCGAAGCATCCTTTTTTCCCGTACCTCCAGATATAGTTCTGCTACCTTTGGTACTTTTTTCACCGGGAAGAGCTTTATATTATGCGACTGTAACTTCGGCAGCATCGTCTCTTGGTGGGATTTTTGGCTACCTTATAGGGGTAAGGGCGGGAAGACCAATCTTGTCTCGGTTAATTAAGAAAAAAAATTTTCATAAGATGGAGGCAATGTTTTCTCGGTATGGTGGTTGGGCTGTAGCTGTAGCCGGGTTTACTCCCATACCTTATAAAGTATTTACCATTGCATCAGGTGTGTTTCATATGAAATTTACCACATTTTTTATTGCTACTTTACTTAGCAGGAGTGCTCGATTCTTCCTGGAAGGTATAATAATACTAGCCATGGGCGAAAAGGCAGTATCTTACATAAACAGATTTTTGGGTCCCGGTTCCTTTGTGCTGTTGGCAGTGGTTGCGTTCCTGTATTTCTTATTGAAAAAAAGCGGTGTCTCTGTTAGCTTTAATTTAAGGGAAGGGACTTTAGCCCATCTTTTGAAACAAAAGCTAAAGAAACTTATGACCATTTACGGCGAATTGGGCATATATTTGATAGCAGGTTTTAGCATTGCTGCAACCTTTAGTATATTGTTTCTAAAGTTGGCATCGGAAGTTTTTGAAAGGGAAATGGAATGGTTTGACAGCAGCATAATAAGCTATATAGCTAAAGTAGAACTGTGGTTTTTAGATTATGCTGCATATATCTTTGATAAGATGCAGCAGCCTGTAGTTTTTGTCATTTTAATATTGCTATATTTGTTCTATATCAAATGCTGTTACAAGAAAAATATATATTCGGTCATGGCTTTAGTGACCTTTACAGGCAGCTTTCTTTTACAATGGGGCTTCAAATCTTTTTACAAAAGGCCCAGGATATTACTAGAAGCCAATCCTGCGGACTTTTTTTCCTACAGCTTTCCCAGCGGCTTCATCGTAGTATTTACTGTACTGTTTGGATATATGGCGTATTTACTTCTAAAAAAGAAAGATAGGCTTAGAAAGACTATCATTATAGTCCTGTGGATTTGTCTTATGATGACGGCAAGTGTCAGCAGGGTCTATGCCGGTATAAGCTATCCAAGTGATGTGCTGGCCGGATTTTTGCTGGGCGGGCTGTGGCTTGCCATATGTATTGTAGCTACAAAAGCCCTGGAATATTATAGATAAAAGTATTTGGCTAAGACCTCAGATACAACTTTTTCTGATTTGTTTTTTGACTAAGTTGAGAAATTTATTTTGAATTTATATTGATAATCTTCCTTCCCATGCATTAACAAAGTTAATTGTGAAAGTAATAGCAAATTACTATAAAGAGTCAGGATATCAATCTTGACAAAAATGTGGCATGGAGATAAAATTAGATGAATATAAATATTATATATTCATATGTTCATGTAACAGAGGTGAAATAATGGCGAGGGGTTTTACAGAAAGGGAAAAAGATATTATCCGAAACCACTTGATCAACACCGGTAGAGAGCTCTTTGGAACATACGGCCTGAAAAGGACCAGTATAGAAGATTTGACAAAAGCGGTAGGGATTGCACAAGGCTCCTTTTATACTTTTTTCAAATCTAAAGAAGAGCTTTATTTGGAAGTTATAGATCGAGAAGGGGAGGCTATTAAGAAAAAGTTTTTAGAAGAAGACGATGGTATTAAAAGATTGACCCGTGCAAGTTTTAAAACATTTTTTAAAAAGGTTTTGAGGATAGTAAACACCAATCCTATAATCAAGCAAATGTTTCTTGAAGACGAGGTAGATCTGTTAATTAGAAAAATTCCTCCGGAAAAGATGAAGGAATACAATAAAAGGTTTTTGCGCGATTTTTTACCGCTAATCAAAAAGTGGCAGCATGAAGGAGCAATAATTATCGATTACAGACCTGAAGTGATTGTAGCGGTGCTGCAAACCATGTATCATCCCATACTGCATAAAAAAGACTTTGATGATGCAGTTTTTGAAGAAATGATTGAACTTTTGGTAGATATTGTGGTAAAGGGATTAGTAATTGAAGAAGGAGATAAAGTGATAGAAGATTAACTATGTATTTAAAAATACTGACCGGTCAGTATAAATAGAAAAGAGGAGTGTATTATGAGGATAAAAAATAATAGATTGCCATACATAATAATATTGGTAGTAATAATTGTTTTAATGATTTCCGGTTGTGGGTCTAAGACTCCTATGGATGCGGAACCTGAAAAGACTGTAACGGTAAGAGTTGGGCTTTCACAAACCGAGGATTTGCCGGAGTTTCAATCTTTTCCGGGAAAAGTAATGGCCGTCGATGAAGTCAGTCTATCACCGAAACTGGGCGGCAAAGTGGAACAGATTCTCATAAAAGAAGGGGAAAAGGTAAAAGTCGGGCAGGTCTTGATAAAACTTGAACAAAAGGATGTGGTATCTCAGGTAAATCAGGCGCAGGCAGGATATGATGCGGCTCTTTCTCATCTGAGCAGTTTGGAAAAGGGCCAATTACCCCAGCAGATTGCTCAATTGGAATCGGCTGTAAATCAAGCTGAGGCCAATTACAATAATGCCAAGGAAAACTATGACCGGATGAAGGAGCTTTTGGACGAGGGAGCCATTTCAACCCAACAATTTGAAGGTGTTGAACTTCAATATAATATAGCCAAGGAACAGTACGAATCGGCAAAAACTCAACTGTCATTAACTCAAGAAAAAACCGCTCCGGAAAGCATATCTGCTGCACAGGCTCAGGTAAAACAGGCTGAAGCCATGCTTTCTGCGGCAAAGACGGCTTTGGACAATTGTTTTATTACATCACCTATTGATGGCACTGTGGGGGCCATCACAGCAACAATCGGTCAATTGGCCAGCCCCGGTTACCCAGTTGCCACCGTTGGGAATTTAAACAGTGTTGAGATACAGATAAATGTTACCGAAGATCGGGTAAATGGTTTAAAAACAGGTCAGGAAGCCGAGGTTACCGTAGATGCGGTAAGCGACTCGATTTTCAAAGGGAAGATAGTCAGTGTAAGCCCTTTTAAAGATCCTATGACTCAGGTGTACCCGGTAAAAATCTTGTTGCCAAATGAAGAAGGTTTTTTAAAATCCGGTATGTTTGCCAGGGTTAAATTGATGGTAGCTTTATACTCTGAAGTTGTCACAGTACCGGAAGATGCCGTAGTGTCCTATGACGGCACCAAAATCGTATATACCATGGAGGATGGTCTGGCAAAAGCCAATGCAGTTGAAACAGGGCCTGCATCAATGGGCAGGATAGCGATAACAACAGGCTTGCCCTCCGGTAAAGAAATAATAATAGAAGGTCAGGAGCTAATAACCGACGGCATGAAAGTTAAAGTAGAGGGTCGGGGTGATACAAAATGAACTTAGCCCGTTTTTCCATAAAAAGACCCATAACTATGCTTATGATCGTAGCAGTTGTGTTGGTTTTAGGATTTATTTCCTTTTCTAAACTGGGAATAGATTTATTTCCCGACTTTTCATTTCCAGTAGGGGTGGTTATCACTGAATACTCAGGGGCGTCTTCCCATGAAGTGGAAAACATGATAACAAAGCCCCTGGAACAAATTCTTTCCACCATGAATAATGTGAAAAACATTCAATCCTTGAGCAGTGAAGGGAATTCTACTATCGTCATAGAGTTTAACTGGGGTTCTGACATGGATATAGCTGCTCAAGATATGCGAGAAAAGGTGGATTTGATAAAACCTTATTTACCCTCTGATGCCCGAGCACCGATGGTAGTTAAATTTG
>JAQWCA010000330.1 GCA_028706065.1 Tepidanaerobacteraceae bacterium | reverse complement strand
ATTACTATTCCTTCTGAGATAGTAAAAAACGTTGGCATTAAAGAGGGGGATCAATTTGAAGTTATTGAAAAAGACGGTGGTATATTTTTATGTCCCGTAGTTATTTACCCTAAAAAAGAAATGATCCGTATCGCAAGGCTTATTAAAGAAACTGAAGCTGAGTACAAAAGTGGTGAATTTAAAGCCTATGACGACGTTGACAAGATGTTTATGGATATGGGGATTAATTTAGATGAGGTTTAAAATTGTTGTCACAAAAGCTTTTGAAAAGAATTTAAAAAGGCTTACTATCACTGAACAAAAGCAAGTAGCGGCTAGGTTTAAAATGCTTCAAATTAACCCACACCATCCATCCTTGCGTACCAAAAAAATTAAAGGTTTTGAAGGGCTATTTGAATGTAGTGTAAACATGGATATAAGGATACTTTGGCGGTACGAAGGATCTGAAATTATTATTACATTGGATATTGGACATCATTCTATTGTGGATGAATTATAATTAACACTTTTGCATCATCACTTTACGGTATTTTTCCCATGATAATAACAGAAAAACTTTATTGAGAGGGAAAGCAAGTGCTTAAAGCTTGTTTTTTTGTGCAGGGAGATGTAATTTGTGATAAAATATCAGCCATAATAGATTTGCAGATAACAAAATCGATTAGCGAGGATGGATCTATATGCCACGAGTGAAAAAACAGGAAGAACAGCAATTATGTGCCTACTTCACATTTTCAGGCTTTATTATAGAGGAGGAACTGTTAGAGCTGCAAGATCCTCTTAAGACTTGGATAATGCGGTTCAAAGCAGACAAACATAATGCTCTTTTTCATCTTGGCTTTCTGGAAAGGGCAGAGTGGTTTTCGCCTTCCCTCGAATACCTTCACCATATTGCGGAGCTACTCATTCGAAAAATTAGTCAACAGGCGGATATTGAGATCAGCCGGGATGCCGTTCAGGTTGATTTGGGCAATGATGAAGCGGAAAGGCTCAAGGATGAAGTCCCTTTTGTCGTTGGTATGGAATATATTGATGCAGACTGGCTTCAAAGGCTTTGGGAGGCACTGTTGACTGTTTTCCGGACGGAAATCAGGGACTATGATGGTACTGTTAAAAGGTACTTTGCGGAATACAACTCCAATATCAATGTTGTAGGCAGGGTGTTTTTTCACTTGGTTGAAAATAAAGAAGAGGAATTTCCTTTTGCCTTTATGGCCACTTATTCAACTAAGACGGTCAAAAGCAAGCGCGCGGTACATACCCCTTTGAAAAATGCCTTAGGGGAATTTCAAGGGGAGGAAAAGAAGCTGCTTAACCTTATTTCAACGGTCATCAGGGCTGCGGAAAAGAGCAGCTTTATTTCTGGATTGCTGGAAAGCGGTGAATTGTTTTCTCCACTGAAGCTTACGATAGAGGAAGCATACACTGTTTTAAAGGAGATTACACTTTATGAGGAGGCCGGCATCATGTGTAGGGTGCCGGATTGGTGGCGCAAAAGCGGTAATTCCATCCGGCTTTCGATTACAGTGGGAGAAAAAGAACCCTCCAAGGTAGGGTTGGATGCAATAATGGAATTTGCACCTACTTTGAAAATAGACGATGAACCCCTCACCGAAGAGGAACTGAGGAAGTTTCTGAATATGGCAGAAGGACTCATCCAGTACAAGGGTAAATGGGTGGAGGTTAGTAAAGCTAAGCTAGAAGCTCTACTTGAAGCTTTCGACAAGGTAAAAGGTTTGGCGGAAGAGGGAGCTTTATCTCTTGGGGATGCCATGAGGCTTGAGTTGAATGGGAATGAGCTGTTGAACATTGCGGCAGATGAGATAGAAATATCCGTTACAAATGGGCAATGGCTCAAAACTATCAAGGACAAACTGACGCACCCGGCAACATTACCGGAGGTAAATATCGTACCTTCTTTCCGTGCGGTATTGCGACCCTATCAAAGAAATGGCTATCAGTGGCTTTATCAAATGTCGGAGATGAGATTGGGGGCATGTCTGGCGGATGATATGGGGCTAGGCAAGACTGTTCAGATGATTGCTTATTTAGAATATGCCAGAGTTCATTTTGGCGGACATGCCTTGTTGATTCTTCCGGCTTCCTTGATTGGCAACTGGCAGAAGGAAATTGAAAAATTTGCACCGGAAATGTCTTACCAGATACTGCATAAGAGTGGGTTAAAAGTAAAAGAAGCGATTCAGATCAAAGAAGATTTTTTCCTGTCTATTACCACTTATGGCATGGCAGTCAGACTGGAAGAGTTGAAAACTAAGAAGTGGGATTATCTGATTTTGGATGAGGCACAAGCCATTAGAAATTCCGGTACCAAACAGACAAAAGCAATCAAACAGATCCCGGCCATAATGAGGATTGCGATGACCGGAACGCCCATTGAAAATCGATTAGGAGATTTATGGTCTTTGTTTGATTTTTTAAATCAAGGCCTACTGGGAACAGCCAAGGAGTTTACCAATTTTACGAAAGAGCTGGGGGATCATGCGGGCGGGTATACTAGACTGCGCAAAATGATTCAGCCCTTTATCCTAAGAAGACTGAAAACGGACAAGAATATTATTTCAGATCTACCTGATAAATTGGAATGGAACTCCTACACTACTTTATCCCATAA
>JAQWCA010000329.1 GCA_028706065.1 Tepidanaerobacteraceae bacterium | reverse complement strand
CTATTGGCAAACGCATCAAAATACAAAGAATTCAGAAAGATATGACCCAAGACAAGTTGGCAGAGCTTACAAATTTATCTAATCCGCACATCTCAAATGTGGAAAGCGGCAGCACACAAGTTAGCCTAAAAACCTTGGTCGTTATTGCAGACGCATTGGACACGACACCCGATGCCCTACTATGCGATAACATAAAAAATGCCAAGGAAGCATTTACAAATCATATCATCGCTGAAACTAAGGACTGTAACGAGGTAGAGATCAGAATAATTGCAGATACGATAAAAACGTTAAAGGAATCCATACGGTCCAGGAGAGAGTATTTTACAAAGACGGATGAATAAATCGGATTTGACATATTGGTGACCCCGAGCTAACAAAATAATGTAACATATTCTATCACAAAAACAATAAACATAAGGCATTATCCGTGAAAGGTAATGCATTATGTTTATTTATGAAGGTATTAATTTTTTAAATGTTTCAACTTATTTTTTTCGTTCTGAAAATTCCCGAAAACGTTGTGTAATATCCAATATCAGAGCCTGTTCATCTTTGCTCATAACTTGCATGTTTAAAATTACAGAGTTTATATGTATGTTGTTAGTATCAGTCAATATATCTTGCGCCAAGTAATCTAAGCTGATACCCAAAGCATTTGCAATTTTAATGAGCACTTCTACCCGAGGCTTGCTTTTCCCAATTTCAATCTGCGAAAGATACTTTTGTGATATATTTACTTCTTCTGCAAGCTGGTCCTGTGTTTTAGAGAGCTTTACCCTCTGTAATTTTATTCGCTTTCCGATTTGTGTATAAATCATATCAATCACATCCTTTACTATTTAATTTTACTAATTATTTGATGATTTTTTAACACATCAAATAGAATATAAAATCTATCTATATGGAATATTTCATGGCAATAACCACTTAAAGTAAAACTAATTAGTATATAATATTCTTTTTATATAGATTTATATTTGACAATAATTTATTTTAAAGGATGCTGATAACAGAAAATAAAAGGTGCAGGGGAGTTATTCCCTGCACCTTTCTAAATATTCACTTATTACAACAAATCTTCAAAAGAGGTAGTGTTTTCAAGTCGCTCCAATGCGTCCTCCTTAATATGGTTTCGGTAATTAGTTAGAAGAACACTTTTCAACTCATGAAAGATTGTTTTCTGAATTTCATCTTCGGTGAAACCAAGTTCATACATCATTTTAACTGCCTGTACTCCAATTTCGTCTTTATGGCTTGTTTCCATGGCAAATCTCCTTCAATGACCTTTATCGTGTTTATTTGCATGATATGTTTCATACCTAAAAGCATTATTATTTAGTTACCCTTCCATTATTTTTATTACATCTATGCTGTTTTCCCTTTGTTTTAATTCTACGCAAAGCGGGGCATCTTTTAAAAATTCTTTTGGCAATTCAATTAAGCAAATCTCTGTAACTTCAATCGTGCCATTAGGATCAGGAAGAAGGGAAATATAATCTTCATAAGATTTAAGAGCCAACCTGGAGCCAATATCTATACCAAAGGCTTTTCGTATCTTCTTCGGTAAATATATTCTATTTAATTCATCAATTCTTGAGGTTAACCTTATTCTTAAATCTCGTTGTTCCTCTGATAAATAGATAACTAATTTATCAAAACAGGCAGTTGTTGGTATCTCCCATTCCGTCTGTTCAGAGTAGTCAATTAAGCGCTTAGATAAGGCTATGTATCTTGGAATATGAATTTTCCCAAACGGACCCACGCTACCCATATCAATATACCTCTCCGGCTGCTCTTTCGTTAAAATAATTTGTCCGTTTTCTACGGAAACATAGATAGCCTCTCCCTCAAAAAACTTCAATGTGTTTTGCATGTAGGGACTGATGGTAATCCTACCTAACGCATCAATTGTGCATTTTTCCATAATCAAATTCCTCCCTCGTATAATTACATATTTTTACCTATCCAAAATATTCTATATAGGTAATATAATTATACTACATGATTACCTAAAAATCCACATAATATCTAAAAATTGTATCTTATATTTCAGTAAAGCAGTATTTAAACGGAAAGAAGGGCTTCCGCACGGGAAAAGTGTAGAAGCCCTTTATATACTAAATATTTGCTTTTGTACCGAACCAATCTTTTGCCACCCGAAGCTCTACATCTTCCAACGCTTCAAAATGTCGTTTACCGCAATGGATTTTAAGTTGTTCTTTAGTGCGAAGGTCAAACATACTGGTGCTGCCTTTCGTTTCAAGAACAAAATATAATTTTTCCTCTCCGTCACGGTCAAGGTAAACTGCCCAATCAGGGTTATATGTTCCTATCGGCGTATTTATTTTAAAGCGCTCCGGCAATTTGAAAAACATTTTAACATCCGGGTCCTTATCGAGGGAAAGCGCAAACGGCTTTTCGACTGTTTCACTGTCATAAATGATATAGTCATAAACGCTGCCCTCTACCGCAACAGCATTTTTATCAAGATTTGCCATGAGTTCAGCGCTGTCAAAAATCTCTTGTGCATAATATCTTTGCCCATCTAACTTGATATACCGTATCCCGTCTATGGCCAGCTCATGCCTTGTATCCCGAATAATATCAACTACATTTTCAATGAACAGTTGCGGATT
>JAQWCA010000328.1 GCA_028706065.1 Tepidanaerobacteraceae bacterium | reverse complement strand
TTTTGCATGTCAAATTGGATTGACCTGTGTTCTACGAATGCGTCGATTTCTATGAAGCTGTCTTTGTCTAGGAGTTGTTGTATTCGTTCTCGGGCGGTGAGCTTGCCGCTTTTGTGTTGTTTTTGTATGCGTTTTTCTCCGCCGCCTTTTTCTATTGATTCTCGCTTTTGGTGTAGGGTGTTAAGTTTTGTTTCGTTTGTTTCCAATGTTGATTCCTCCTTATCTTTCACATAGTTCTATTAAGATTCCTTTGGTGGATTTGGGGTGGATAAAGGTTGAAAACATTCTTTAAAATAAGGCTTTCAATAGAAAGCCTTATTTTATTACATTAAATTTTACATTCTTCATTATATACTCTACTACCTCTGAAGTAGATGTACCTGGGGTAAATACTGCTTTAACACCGGTTTCTTTTAAGCTCGCAATATCTTCATCGGGAATCACACCGCCGCCAATTACGAGAATGTCCTCGGCTCCTTTTTGTTTAAGCAATTCCATGACCCGGGGGAATAAAAAGTTGTGAGCTCCAGAAAGAATGGATAAGCCTATAACATTAACGTCTTCCTGTATGGCTGCCTCTACTATTTGTTCCGGTGTCTGGCGAAGACCGGTATATATGACCTCCATTCCTGCATCCCGAAGGGCTCTTGCAACTACTTTAGCTCCTCGGTCATGACCGTCAAGGCCTGGCTTTGCAACTAATACTCTAATAGTTTTTTGCTTAATCATTTCCATTCCCCCTCTATAAAGTTATTTGAGCTCTATATTCGCCAAAAACTTCCCTCAATACCCCACATATTTCTCCGAGTGTACTATAAGCTTTAACACTTTGCAAAATATAGGGTATCAAGTTTTCTTCAGTACCTGCTTTTTGTTTTAGCTCTTCCAAGGTTTGTTTTACTTTTTGGTTGTCTCTGGATAACTTTAATTCTGCCAATTTGGATTTTTGCAGCCTACCAACCTCAGGATCCACTTTTAATAGACCCTTTAGTGTTTCTTCCTTGATCTGATATTGATTTACACCTACTACTATTCTTTCCTTGGCTTCGATATCCTTTTGGTATCTATAAGCACTGTCTTGGATTTCTTTTTGCATGTATCCCTTTTCTATGGCTTTTACAGCTCCACCTAATTTTTCTATTTTATCAATATATTCTTTGGCTTTTTGTTCTATAGTGTTTGTTAAATACTCCACATAATATGAACCGGCCAACGGGTCGACGGTTTCAGTCACTCCGCTTTCATGGGCTATTATTTGCTGTGTCCTAAGTGCTATTCTCACGGAGTCTTCTGCAGGTAAGGCCAGAGCCTCATCCCTGGAATTTGTATGCAACGACTGTGTGCCTCCAAAAACTGCCGCCAAGGCTTGAATGGTAACCCTAACTATGTTATTATCCGGCTGTTGAGCTGTAAGCGCGGAGCCCGCTGTCTGTGTATGGAAGCGGAGCATTAAGGATTTCGGTTTTTTAGCCCCGAATTTTTCTTTCATTATTTTTGCCCACAGCCTTCGAGCAGCTCTAAATTTAGCTACTTCTTCCAATAAATCATTGTGAGCATTGAAGAAAAAAGACAATCTGGGAGCGAATTCATCTACATCTAGCCCCGCTTTTGTAGCGGCTTGAACATATGCAATACCGTCAGCCAGGGTAAAGGCAACTTCTTGGATTGCCGTAGCTCCAGCTTCACGAATATGGTAACCACTTATACTGATAGTGTTCCACTTGGGCACGTTTCTTGAGCAGTATTCGAAAATATTTGTGATCAATCGCATTGATGGCACCGGAGGGAATATATAGGTACCTCGCGCTATATACTCTTTTAATATGTCATTTTGTATGGTGCCCGATAGTTTATCCGGTGTAACTCCCTGTTTTTCAGCTACAGCCATATACATGGCAAGCAATACTGCTGCTGGAGCATTTATAGTCATCGATGTGCTGACTTTATCCAATGATATCCCATTAAAAAGTATTTCCATGTCCTTTAGGGAGTCTATGGCTACCCCGACCTTACCTATCTCACCTTGTGCCAATGCATGGTCTGAGTCATAACCTATTTGTGTCGGTAAATCAAAGGCTACTGAAAGTCCGGTTTGCCCTTGTGACAGGAGATATTTATACCTTTCGTTGGATTCTTCGGCAGTTCCGAATCCCGCATACTGTCGCATGGTCCAAAGTCTTCCCCGATACATGGTTGGTTGAACTCCGCGGGTGTAGGGAAATTGGCCGGGGAATCCAATATCTTTTAAATAATCATTGTTTTGTATATCTAATTCTGTATACACACGATTTGTTTCTATGTTAGAACCGGTTAAGAACTTTTCTCGTCTTTCAGGTCTTTTACTTAAAACTTTGCTTATTTTATTTTGTTCCCAATCCTTTTTCCGCTCTTGCAGATTTCTGAGAGTCTCGTTTTGATTCATGATATGCCTATCCTCCCATGTTTTCCTTTTCCCTATTAATCACCTATGCTATCCGAGATTTTTTACCTTCCCCGGTGGGGAAGTGAGGGGAATACTAAACCCAACCCCTCAACTTCATATTATCAGCGATACGTTTAATTGCCACCAAATAGGCTGCTTTTCTGAAGCTCACATCATTTGTTTTTTGCATGTTGTAAACATCATCAAATGCTTTTATC
>JAQWCA010000327.1 GCA_028706065.1 Tepidanaerobacteraceae bacterium | reverse complement strand
GATCTTTAATTTTCCGAAATACTATGTCACTAGCGTTTTCACACTCGCTTACGTGTGTCAATATACGTGCGCCGCGTGCTCATCCGCTGTTTCTTGTCTTCCGAAAAATTTCCTGCGCAAATCTTTTTTTAATCCAATCAATTGCACAAGCTAATTTCGTCCTGCCCTCATAAGTCCATTCAGCTTAGTTTCATTTACCGCTTTTCCATCATCGGCGACTCTCTATAAAGTGAAGGTCTACGCTTACTAATCTTAATCAATGGTTTATGCTATTATTGCTCGTAGTATACGTTGAAGAAAGAAAAATGTCAAGAAAATTTTTATAAAGGTACGGGTCTTTCTGATTGAATTTTGATAATGTCTCCACTCTTTTGCACCTACATATTAATAAACCAGGCTTGAACTTATTAATTCTACTAGAGTTCAGGCTTTTTTTATTTTAAAAATTTATCATATTTTAGTGGCGAACGTGTTCGGAATATGGTATAATAAGGTATTGGAGGTGTTTCGTATGTACCTAAAAAAAACAAAAACCCGTAATGGAAAAATCCATCTAGCTATCGTAGATACTTATTATGATAAATCCAAAAAATGTTCCCGCACTAAGACCATTGAATCCTTAGGATACCTTGAGGAGTTAGAAAAACTTTATGATGATCCCATTGCACATTTTTCAAAACGGGTAGATGAATTAAAGAGTCAAAAGGTTGAACTGCTAGCACCTATAAAGATGGAATTCAAGCACTCTGATACTATTGATCCTACTCTTACATATTCCAAAAACTTTGGCTACACTGCTTTAAGTAGGATATACCACGATCTTGGAATCCATACTTTCCTGACCAACAGGCAGCGCTATTCCAAAGAAGACTACGATGCCGATACCATTATGAAACTTCTTGTTTACAGCAGGCTACTATATCCTGCTTCTAAGAAAAAAACTTATGAAAATCGAAGCTGTTTTTTTGAAAAAGAGAACTATTCCCTTGATGACGTTTACCGCTGCCTTTCTTTTTTTAATAAGCACAGGGAAAACCTTATGCTTTGGATTAATGGCAAAATCAAACAGCTTTACGGCAGAGATACTAGTCTTGTTTATTATGATGTTACTAACTACTATTTCGAAACAGATGACATAAGTGATGATTTTAAAAAGAAGGGAATTTCAAAGGAACACCGTCCAAATCCGATTGTACAGATGGGGTTGTTTATGGATAACAACGGGATTCCCATTACATATCAGCTATTCCCGGGGAACACTAACGACTGTTTAACATTCAGACCAAATCTAAAAAAGATAAAGATGGATTATGATCTGGGCAAAGTTGTAATTGTAGCAGACAAAGGTATGACTACAGGTGATAACATCTGGTATACGCTTTCTGCTAAAGACGGCTATGTTTTTAGCATGTCCGTACGTGGTGCAGATAAAGAACTGAAAGACTATGTCTTAAACGAAGACGGTTATGAATGGTTGGGGAATGAATACAAACGTAAATCCAGACTTTATCCTCGCTCAATTCAAGTAACTGCCACAAGTGGCAGAAAGATAAAAAAGACAGTAGATGAAAAGCAGGTTGTTTTCTACAGTGAAAAATATGATAAACGTGCAAAAGCCGAACGTGCTGCTGCATTAGCAAGGGCACATGATCTTGCAAACAATCCAGGCAAATATACCCGTGCAACCTCTTATGGAGCATCCAAATATATCAAAAAGATAGACTTCGATGCAGATACAGGTGAGATATTAAAAGCCACTTCTACTCTTGAAATAGACGAGGAAAAACTTAGAGAAGAAGAAGCGCTGGATGGTTACTATGTTATTGTAACAAGTGAAATGAACGAAACTGATGACCGGATTATTGAAATGTATCGCGGATTATGGAGAATTGAGGAATCTTTCAGGGTAACAAAGAGTGATTTAGAAGCACGACCTGTTTATGTATCAACAAAAGATCACATAGAAGCACATTTCCTAACCTGCTTTGTATCTCTGGTCATTGCAAGGATTCTGGAAATGAAATTAGAACACAAATACTGCATTACGAAGCTGCTCGAAACTCTTAGAAAGACCGAATGCTGTTATGCCCAGCAGAATTACTACCTTTTCAATTATTATGACGACGTAATAGCGGACATAGGCAATGTATTTGGTATAGATTATTCAAAACGAATTAGAACACTTGGTGAAATTAAAAAAGTTTTAGCCAGCACCAAAAAATGAGTTGTTACGCTATGATTTTATGACAAAAACTAAAACCCGCTAGCCCTCTCTGTTACTGGGCTAACGGGTATTTTTTAATCCTTTTCGCTGCAAAAGTCAGGATATATTATCACATATGGCATATGATGTAAACAGATGTTCTTAATAAAAAACCTTGCGATCAGCAAGGTTTTAGAAAGGTCAAAAATTAGATTTATATGAGAAATATTTTTTCTCTATTTGGACACGAGCAATTTTTTGATTCCTGCCTCCAGACCATCGATACTCAGCTCATACATGGGAAATGTGTCTTTGAGTGTTGCTATTGTTCTTCGACCATTAACATATTCCCACTCTCTTTCAGGAATAGGATTGAGCCATATGTGCTTGGGGTATTTCTTTTTGAATCGCATAAGCCATTCTATCCCGGGGATTTC
>JAQWCA010000047.1 GCA_028706065.1 Tepidanaerobacteraceae bacterium | reverse complement strand
ATTTCATCCAAGAATACCGTGCCACCACTGGCCCTTTCAAATTTCCCTGCTTTCCCCTTAGGATTACCACCGGTGAAGGTTCCTCTTTCATAACCGAATAATTCACTTTCTATCAGACTGTCAGGTATAGCACCACAGTTGATCGGGAGAAATATTTCATTTTTTCTGGAGCTTTCATGATGGATAGCCCTGGCGAAAAGTTCCTTGCCGGTACCACTTTCTCCAAGAAGCAATACCGTTATATCCTGATTGGCTATTTGCCTTGCCTGCTGTTTTACCATTATAAAGGCAGTGCTGTTTCCTAAGATTTTATCAAATGTAAAGGTTTCGGGGTTTTCGCTGATTCTAAAAATCGAGCGATGAAGTTTGTTAAAATCCTTGAAACTTGCTACTGCACCTGCCTTTTTTTCGTTGAAAATAATAGGCTTGGCAGAAAACAAAAACCGGTAGTTTTTGTCGTTTATTTTTAATACTTCCTCTTGATCTTTTATTTCATTGTTCGTGGTCAAAACCTTTGTTACGCTATTCTTGGGAAGAATTTTATCGAGGTTCTTTCCAACCACATCTTCATTTTTTATATCAAATATCTCACACGCCCAATTATTGATACATAGAATCTTCCTGTTATCATCTATGGCAATAATACCTTCATCCACGGAATCAATGATCGTTCTGAGCTCTATAGATTTGTACCTTAATTCTTGGTGTAGAAGTTGTTCCTTAATACTTGAAGATATGAGTTTACTCATACGACTGACAAAGTTTATATAGTGTTGTTGCTTTTTTAAGAAGGCTTTTTTTTGCTCAGTGGTAAAGGCTATCATACCGATAACACCTTCAATGCCCCGGTCACTTTCTATGGGATAGCAAACCTCTGCCTCCTCCTGACAGTTTAGCCTTGTCTCACATTCAGCACATTCACTGCAGTTTCTAGGTTCAGTAATTATATATAATTTACCGGTATTTATACATTTTTCGAATACAGATTTTTTAGGTGCATATCTGCCTACTTTTTCATAGTACTTACCAGTGCCGGCAATTCTTTTGAGTAAAGGGTCAACAATAGTTACATCAAGACTTGTAACAGACATTATAGCTTCAGCTATTTCTTGCAACTCGCTCTGTAATTCATTTAAGTGCAATCCTCTCGACCCCCTTAAATTGATGCTATTTGGACTATTCTACAATTGCTTCCGATTTCCTTTTATAATGTTTAATCCTTTTTCACTGCAAAAGATTAAAAGAGTCCGCATCTTAAAAGGTGCGGACTTATGTTTTTATTCTTTCACCAATACCTTCAAGACCTCACCATAAAAAATGACATGGTAGTCATTGTCTTTATACCATCGATCTTTAAGGTCTTCAGAAAGCAGCTCCGGCTCCATCGTATTTTTATATACTGTTTTGCAGATAAGATGAAGGTCTCCTTCAGCAATATAAGGTGATTCAATTTCGTCAACATATGCTGGAGTTAAGCTGCATTCTTTGAATTTATCCACGTCTCTTCCGGATTTGGTTCCACAAATGTTTATAGCTTGTTTTAGACTGTCATCCATGGAAAAGCTCACCGTAAAAGAGTCTGCCTCTCTGATAAGATCATAAGTAAGTCGAGAAAACCTAACCATTACTGTTAATATGGATTTGTTCCATACTCGACCCAAGGTGCCCCATCCTATAGTCATAGTATTTAACTTGTCCTTTGATTTTACCGTCAGCAAGGCTCCTTTAGGAAACTGATTTATTACTTTTTCTGATACTTCGGCAATATGTAGGTCTTTCAACATAAATCTCCTCCAAATATCTTATTTTTCTTAAAAACTATAACCCCTTAACTTGGGTTTTAATATATTAATAACAAAGGTTTTAATTATTTTTTACATTAAAGTTACTTTTGCTTAAAACCATCAATAGAAGATGCTATTAAAGAAGTCCGATTTTTATATGATTTCTAAACTAAAATATAAGATTTGAGGTGTTAGCATGACTGATAATCAGCTTAAAATGGCTTTTAGTATATTGAATTATAGCTTGGGTGTATTCATTGCTATCATGTCCTTAAAATTATTTACTAAAAAGGGACTTACAGCACCGATTTATATCACTGCTGCCATTGTTGTAGTCGGACCTATCGAGAACTTATTAATGAGAATAGTAAAACCGGAGGACCGATGGCTTGTAGATCAGTTAACCAGTGTTGCGTTTTTAATATTTCTCCTGTTGGCAGTTCTAGAATCAGGTAAAAGTTTAATGTATCGGCCTCAATGAAATTTACCATGCTTACTGCCTCTTCCCCTATATTATTGTGCCATTATTTTGATTATATATCAACTAAGAGATTTTGAAAACAGTTACATTTAAATGCAACGTTTTTGATATATATCAAAAACCATGCTATCATGTAAAAGAATTCAAATAAGCTTCGAAGGGAGTTTTTCTATGATAAAAATGGAAAAATACTTGCGAAAAATAGGTAACGAGATATGGTTCACCGAAGTAGATCGCGACAATCTGAAATTAGATTATCGTATAAAAGATATCATATACTCAGAAAACTCCCTATTGCAACAGATCATGGTTCTGGACTCTTATGATTTCGGTCGTATGTTGGTTCTTGACGGGGCAATACAGACAACTGCCCTAGACGGGTATATATATAATGAAATGATTGCACATATACCGTTAAATACTCATCCGAATCCCAAAAACGTGCTTATAATCGGTGGCGGCGACTGCGGTGCAGCTCGAGAGGTGGCTAAATACTCGAATATAGATAGAATCGATATGGTGGAAATTGATGAACAGGTGGTTAATGTATGCAAAGATTATCTGCCGGAAGTATCAGGAGATCTGTCAGACCCCAGAGTTAATTTTATCTTTGAGGATGGCACCACTTTTGTAAAAGACAAGAGGGATTATCTTTATGATGTAATCATTGTCGACTCATCAGATCCAGTTGGGCCGGCGGTAAAACTTTATGAGCTGGAATTTTATAAAGATCTGTATGCTAATTTAAACAAAGACGGGTTAATGGTATGCCAAAGTGAATCTCCCATATTTTACTCAGAGACGATGATAAATATTTACAAACACTTAAACAGCCTTTTCCCAATTGTAAAAATGTATATGGCTACTGTACCTACTTATCCCGGAGGATTTTGGACTTTTACCATGGGCTCAAAGAAATACTGGAAACCCAATCCCGACAAATTTGATAAAGACACTCTTTATATAAATAAAGAAATTATTAAAAGCTGTTTTGCAATACCTGAATTTATAAAAAGACTATTGGATATGAATTGACTGATCAGCTTTAGCAGTCGTCAAGGGGAATGCCGATGCCCTCGTTAGCTGTTATTTTAATCTATGGGGAAGTTTTCCCGATGATGGAGCCCTACAAGATTTGATATGGGAATCGTAAAAATAATTCCGGTGCCAGGTTCTTTGAGTCTGCCCGCTTCAACTATTTCATGAAATATCTTTTTAAGTTTTCCTTTCTCAACAAGTATTATAATAATCTCTTTTGAGGCCTCAATATGTATATTAAGAAACTTCTTGACTTCACTTTCTCCTGTACCGCGACCATAAAATATGGTAGCTCCCTGAGCGCCGACTTTCTTCGCCCTATTCACTATGTAATCCGCTTTTCCTCTCTCCACAATTGCCACAATAGCTATAACCTCAAACATGTTATCCCTCCTAAATCTTAGTCAGTATTCCCAATACCAGGACGGAAATTACCGCACCCAGCGATGTAAGCCCTATGATGCCGAAACCGTTGAGTAACGGGTCCGAAGTTTCAAGAATTTTTGAAAGTCCCAAGGCTATAGCCATATTCAGCGGTATGTTAACCGGCCCCGTGGTGGCACTAGCCGAGTCCATCGCAATGTCGACAAATTCCCGGGGAGCAAAGTAACCCAAGACTATTGCAATCAAGATAATTGGAAACACGATTGTCTTAGTAGGAATGTTGTTGAGAATCTTTGCTATACCTATTGTCATACCTAGACCAAATCCTATGGCTACTACTTGTATCAATATTTTGGCAGGTATTGCCCCTATGGATATCTCCTCTACCTCAAGGGCAAGAGATCTAAGACCTGGCTCAACCATAGTTGCAAAGTACCCTAATCCAAAAGCGAATATTGCAATAAAATATTTATTATTCGTTAATACTAAGTTCTTCCCTACAAAGTCTCCTAAGGGAAGTAGGCTCAAGGATATCCCCTTTAAAAACAGATGCAGCCCTGTTATGCTCAAAAGGATCCCTATGGCCAATGACTTTATTTCCTGTATGGGTTTTTTTAGGATAAACAACTGGAATATACATAAAAATAACACTATAGGTAAAACATTTTTAGCTGTATCCCAAAAAGCCTTTAAAATGTCAAAACCGTTCACCTTTATTCTCTCCCTTTTCTGTGTTGCTTTCATCGACACCTCCTGCTTTCAGTCCTTGTCGTTTTTAAGGGGCTTCCATAATCAGATTACCCATATAATCAGCTTATGTCAAGCTATAAATACAAGGAAAGCTGGTTTTTCGGATTTTATCAATCAAAACCTTAGTCACATAGAAAAATTTTGTTGACAGCATATATGCTTATATGCTAATATAGGTATATAGTTAAACTAGGTTGTGAAGGAGATGATATAAATAAATGAAAGATATATATGACATTCGTTCTGCAGTTTTTAAGGCCATGGCCCATCCTACAAGGTTAAAGATCCTGGAACTTTTGGGACAGGTAGATGAAATATGCGTATGTGATATCGCTGAAAAATTGGAAATTGACCAGCCTACTATTTCAAAGCATTTATCCGTTTTGAAAAATGTCAGTTTGATAGGAAGCCGCAAGGAGGGACTCATGGTTATGTACAAACTTAGGGCACAGTGTGTCACCGATTTTTTCCATTGTGTGGATCATATTATAAAAGCTGACTTAAAATCTAAAGTAAAGTACTTGAATAATCTATAAAAGGAAAGGAAGAAATCACATGAAAACTTGGCAGAAAGTCTCCCTTATCGTTGGAGTTTTTTTAGTTGTTTACTATATGCCCCTTTCCAGTCCCAGATTTACCGGAGCGGTCATTGAATCTTTATATATGATTCAAGATTACGCCCGGCTGCATGTTTTAACCTGCTTGATACCTGCTCTGTTCATTGCAGGTGCTATTGCAAATTTTATATCCCAGGATGCTGTCATAAAGTATTTCGGCAGTGGGGCGAAGAAGTGGGTATCTTATGCAGTGGCATCGGTATCTGGAACCATTCTAGCCGTTTGTTCCTGCACGGTCTTGCCCATCTTCGCCGGAATTTATAAAAGAGGTGCGGGTATAGGACCTGCTATAGCTTTTTTATACTCAGGCCCGGCCATAAACGTGCTGGCCATTATCATGACTGCAAGAATATTAGGGTGGAAACTTGGTATCGCCAGGGCTGTGGGAGCAGTTATTTTTTCCATTGTAATAGGCCTTGTCATGGCAGCCCTGTTTAAAAAAGAGGAAGGTGAGCGGCTTAAAGGCTTCACCGGGAAAACCTCCGGTGCCTTTGAAGAAGGCCGAAGCCTCGCCCAGAACCTGCTATACTTTGCCACTATGGTGTTTATATTAATCTTTGCAGCTTGGGGAAAACCGGCAGAGCCAGTAGGCTTTTTAAATGCAATATTTAACGTAAAATGGTATTTGACCGGTATTTTCCTTGCATTACTGGCATTCATCCTCCTTCGCTGGTTTAAAAAAGATGAGCTTTCCGCTTGGGTTGAATCAACCTGGGGATTTGCCCAGCAGATACTCCCACTTCTGTTTATAGGCGTACTGGTTGCAGGGTTCCTCATGGGTATGCCCGGAAGTGATGCGGGAATTATACCTTCCAAGTATGTTGCCGCTGTAGTAGGCGGAAATTCCCTTGCTGCAAATTTCCTGGCATCCATCATCGGAGCTTTCATGTACTTTGCTACTTTGACCGAAGTGCCCATACTTCAGGGATTGCTTGGTTCCGGTATGGGCCAGGGTCCGGCACTGGCACTGCTGCTTTCAGGCCCGGCGCTCAGTCTTCCCAGCATGCTGGTAATCAACAGCGTTTTGGGACCTAAGAAGACATTTGCGTTCGTGATACTGGTTATAATCATGTCAACCTTAACCGGATTTGTATTCGGAACAGTCTTTGCATAAGTTAAGTGCCTGGCACCGAGGGGAGGTGAAGATATGGAAATTAAGATACTGGGGACCGGATGTCCTAAATGTAAGGCTTTAGAGAAAAATACCCGAGAGGCTGTAAATGAGCTGGGAATTACCGCCGAAATTGACAAGGTAACAGAAATCAACAAGATAATGGAATATGATATCATGTTTACTCCGGGATTGGTCATTAATGGAGAGGTTAAATCTTCTGGTAAAGTTCCTAACAAGGAAGATATAAAAAAATTAATCTCGGAGGCTCAGAAGTAAACTGGCTTTTTAGCCGGCTGTACACTGTTTACTTTTACAGAAGTTATGGTTCAATATAGATAAAAGGTAATCGGAACCGCAAAAGTGCGGTTACCACATTAGAGTAATATTAAAATAACCATCCTACGTGCCTGGCAGGGTGGTTATTTTTTTCTTTAATTATTGGCCTAATTAAAACAATAATTAGGGAGATAAGGGATATGGTTAACATCGAGGATAATATTATAAGATGTAAAACCTCATATGTACCCATACCCACCACCCCCTTCCATAAGGGAATGAGGTGGCAACCACATCTCAGTATCAAATTTTATTCATATAAAATAGATGGAACCATTAGGTCTCACTTACCGTCTAATATTATAAGAGTTTTTGTGAGGAGATGACAAAATGCAAAAATCAAAGCGTTATTTGGCTTTGTTCCTTGCTGTAGTAATACTGCTGGTGTTCGGTGTAACCATATATAGAGGCAAAAACACCCCCACCACAATCGCTTTGGCATCGGAAATTACCATGGAACCTACAAAGCATGACAGTGCAGGGACGGACCTGGATACGGAATTCATCTTTTCCGGTAAGTCACCTTTGAATCCGAAACTTATCCGAGGAAACCTAACAGTAGAACCGGCTATCGATTTTACAGTTAAAAAAGATAAGGATAAGCAAAGGGTCTTGGTAATCCCGCAAGAGCCATTGGAACCGCAAAAAATCTATAGATTTGCAATGGCATCGGGGACTGATACTCCCCTTAAATGGGCATTCCAGACCAAAGGGGATTTTACGGTAGTATCAACCCTACCCAGGAATCAGGCCACCGGTGTTCCCATAAATACGGGAATTGAAATCACCTTCAGTCATTTGAATTTTGATAATTTATCGGAGTTTTTTACTATTAGTCCCCATGTAGAGGGGACCTTTGAGGTGCATAAAAAAACAGCGGTATTTGTGCCCAGCAATCTTGTACCCAATACCCTGTATACGGTTACAGTGAAAAAAGGGCTGCCTCTTTCCGGCAGCAGTCAATCCCTTGAAGATAACTTTACATTCCAGTTTGAAACCACCGGTGAGTCCCGGCAGAATTACAGCTTTAGTTTTTATAAACCTATCCGCGAATTTACTACTGATGAAAAGCCCATTTTACAATTCAACTACTATAGCTGGGACAGTAATACCCTGCCTAAGGATATGGAATTTGTCGTTTATAAATATCAAAGTGCAGGTGAATACATCAAAGCTTTGGAAGGAAGTCAAAAAATACCATATTGGGCCTATAGAAGCCGCCAGAACTATCAGGAAGACAGTTCCAAGCTGCAGTCTATAGCCAAGTTTTCCGCTCCTGTAATGGAGTTTGACTACACTAAATTTGTTGAATTTCCTGAAGCCCTGCCCGCCGGTTATTATTTGGCAGAAACAAGGATACAGGATATCCGCCGTCAGGCATGGTTTCAGGTGACAGACCTTTCACTGTATGCCGCCGTCGACAAAAATAACACCTTTATATGGGTAAATGACCTATCAGACGGTTTACCGGCTGCGGGAGCAAAAATCCAACTTTGGGGCAGCGATAAGTCAGCAGTTACCGATAATGACGGTTTAGCCGGACTTGCAACTCCCGAAGAAAACTCCGCCGGAGTCTATGCTGTCATTTCAAAAGACAGTAGGGAGGCGGTGGCTGCAATTCCCCCTTGGTATCAATGGGACCCCAAGTCCGAGGCCCGAAGGGAATTTGCCATAGGATACTGGAAATACCTTTATCTTGACAGGACCTTATATAAGCCGGGTGATACTGTCCATTTCTGGGGGCTCATTAAGCCTCGTACCGAGAAGGCAAAACCTCTCGATAAAGTTACGGTATCTCTTTCCTCAGGAGGATGGCGGGATAATCCCGTTATCGACAGCAAGGAAATATCATTGGACGGTTTTAGCTTTACTGACAATATAAAATTGCCTAACTTAACTCCCGGCTGGTACTACTTAGAAGTAAGAACCGGGGATTATGTAATTGCCTCGGAAAGTTTTGAAGTTCAAACTTATTCCAAACCCGCCTACAAAATAGAAATCGAGCCATCAAAAAAAGCTGTATATGTAGGGGACAAAATGAATTTTAAGGTGAAGGCTACCTTTTTTGAAGGAACCCCTGCAGCCCATATACCCTTGGAATACTATATTAATGACCACGGAAACGGCAGCATCACTACAGATAATGAAGGAAATGCCAATATAAGTTTTTCTCCCAAATTTGAGCCGGGTCAATGGAGTCCTATCCGGTCCCCTTGGCTGTATTTGACGGCTAAACTCCCCGAATCCGGGGAAATCACCAGTGAAGCCGCTATATATGTGCTGAATAATGATATCAGCATTGATGCTTCCGATAAGGTGGAAGGCGAAACCGCAACCTTGGAAATGAATCTTAACAGGCTTACGGTAGATCGAGTAAACAGCGGTCAGGCAGAACCTTGGGATAAAGACGCATATAAAAGCGGCCCCGCAGCAAATCACCCGGTAAAGGTCAAAGTTTACCGTGAGGTCTGGGAAAAACGCGAGGTCGGAAAATATTATGATTTTATAAATAAAAAGGTAGAGACCCGCTATATTTATGATTACAGAAAAGTGTTTGAATCTGAATATCAGGCCACTACGGATCAAGAAGGTAAAGCCACCTTCTCTTTCCCTGTGGAAGCTAAAGAATCCTACTTGGTAGAACTTACAGCTCAAGACTTTAAAGGCAATCGCGCTATCTATAATCATCAAGTACTGGGGCCCGGTTTTCGCAGACATTATGATTATACATGGTACTTTTTGGAAGGCAAAACCCAATATAAATCGGGGGAAGATGTAAAGCTCTTCATGAAACAAAACGAGGCACCTATCTCCCCACGTCCCAAGAGCTTTCTGTTCTTCATGGCTCGAGAAGGCATCCTTGAAACACAAGTGCAAGATTCTCCCGAATTTAACACGGTTTTCAAGCAGGAGCTCATTCCAAATTTCATAGTCAGAGGAGTTTACTTCGACGGCCGAAGTTACCATGAAGCCTCCGATTTTTCAGTAATGTATAATAGAGAAGAAAAAGCCCTTAAGATAAATATAAAGACTGATAAAAGTGAATATAAGCCCAAGGATACCGTTGAAGCAGAGCTAGAAGTTACCGACGGCAAGGGTAAGCCGGTAAACGCTTTGGTAAATGTAAACCTAGTAGATGAAGCTCTCTATGCCTTGCAAGACCAACATGTGGATATCCTGGGTCGTATATATTCGGACACTTATAATTCGGGTATTAAAACAACCCATTATACCCATGAAACTCCGGATATGCTCTCGGGCGGTGCTGAATGTGGCGGTGAAGGTGGTTCTGAAAGAAGGGATTTTAAAGATGCGGTGTTGTTTGAAACCTTGACTACCGACAAGCAGGGAAAAGCCCATGTTTCCTTCAAAGTCCCTGACAATCTTACCTCCTGGCGGCTTACATGCCAGGCCATAACCGATGACCTATCGGCCGCCACCAAAACCGCACCTGTTGTAGTGAAGCTCCCCTTCTTCGTAGATATGGTGGTGAACGACACTTATATTACGGGAGACCAGCCGGTGATACCCCTTCGTGCTTTCGGCGATAAATTGAAAGCGGGCCAACCGGTTTCCTATGAAGCGGTGCTTAAGACGGTCGAAAAGACCGAAACCTATAACCTGTCAGGGAAGGCTTATACCATGACCCCATGGTTGCTGCCGCCGCTGGAAGAAGGCAAATATGAACTGACCGTAACCGGAAAAACCTCCGGAGAGCTTACAGATACCCTGACATTGGGATTTAATGTAGTAGATAGTCTTTTAACAAAGCGGCAGGTGGACTTTTGGCTTTTGGATAAAAACCTTCAACTTAAGGGAGCTGAGGATACACCCACATCCTTGACCTTCACCGACTATGAGCGGAGTCAATACCTGAACATGTTATGCAGGCTGAGATGGACTGACGGCAGCCGCATAGATCAGAAAATTGCTCCACATACAGCCCAAAAGCTGTTGGAGGAGTATTTCCCTGATACGGTATGGGCGGATGAACCGGATGAAGGCTTAGAGCTTGCCCAATACCAAACCCCCGAAGGCGGCATTGCCCTACTACCTTACAGTGGAGCTGATCTTGAGCTTTCCGCCAAACTGGCCGCCCTTTGTGGCGAAGCCTTTGACCGATCGGCACTGGCCGATTACTTCCATAAAATAGCACAGGATCCGAAAGAAACCCTAGAGCGCAGTGTTATCGCCATTTATGGCCTCGCTGCCCTAGATGAGCCTGTGCTTACTGAGCTAAAAATCCTATCAGAGCAAAAGGATTTGACTGTGAAGGAACAGCTTTATATTGCCCTGGCCTTTTTGGAAATGGGTGATGAACCCTCAGCATCTGAATGGATGAAAACCATTTTAGAGGAAAAAGGTGAAGACTTGGGAACCCAACTCCGAATAAATACAGGCCAGGACCAGGATGACATTCTTGGGGCTACCGCCCTAGCATCAGTTATAAGCG
>JAQWCA010000046.1 GCA_028706065.1 Tepidanaerobacteraceae bacterium | reverse complement strand
GGTCATGACTCACAGTTACTATATCTGCTTCGACTTTTGGTATTTTATAGCCTACGCTACCGTCAAATGGGTCGGTAACTATTTTGATACCATCTTGGGATTCCAGAAGAAAACAAGCATGGCCGAACCACCGAATCTTCACGACTGGAAAACCTCCCTTTCTTTCAAGGTTCTTTTTTTTCATTGCCCCATTCTCTATCTAAAAAAACATCCTGACTATAATATATTCTTGGTAAATCTCTAAATTCCTTCTTTATACTTTTATTTTATCCATTTCCATTAATGTTAATCTTTGGTTTTATAGGCTACATGCGGTCTGGTGCGGTAATACCTAAAATTGCCAAAGAATTTTTTAAAACTTGTTGAACAGCCATGACCAAAAAGAGCCTTGCAATAGTCAAATCTTCATCATCAGTCAAAACCCGACATTTATTGTAAAAAGAATGAAATGCCGATGCCAGTTCCTGAGAATATACGGTTATTCGATATGGTGCAAGGTTGTCTGCTGAAATCTTTATTTCTCCCGGGTAGTCAGCCAGTCTTTTTATTAGGTCTAGATCTGCTTCTTCTACTAGTAAATTGGCATATTTTGTCATATCCTCTTTGGTTAGTTTTTTCACATCAGGCAGTTTTATCCCCTGCTCCAAAGCTTGTCTTAATATGCTGGATATACGTGCATGGGCATATTGTACATAATACACAGGATTATCATCCGATTGTTTTATTGCTAAATCTAAATCAAAGTCCAGATGGGTATCGGCACCTCGCAGATTAAAGAAAAACCGAGCCGCATCCTTTCCTACTTCTTCTACAATATCAACCAATGTCACAGCACGACCGGTGCGCTTAGACATGCGGGCTATTTCACCGTTGCGATATAACCTCACCAGCTGCATAATTATTATTGTAAGCTTGTCCGGGTCATAACCAAGGGCTTTAAGAGCTCCTTTCATTCGCCCAATGTGGCCATGGTGGTCGGCCCCCCATATATCTATGACCCATTCGAAACCCCTGTCAAATTTATTCTTATGGTAAGCAATATCTGATGCAAAGTATGTGGGTAGACCGTTCTGACGAATCAATACCTCGTCTTTTACCGCACCGAAATCCGAGGCTTTAAACCACAGTGCACCATCCTTTTCATAAGTATATCCCTTATCGGTCAAGATTTGTATAACCTCATTGACTTTTCCGGTATCATGAAGTGTTTGTTCCGAATACCATATATCAAAGTCCACTCCAAAACTTTTTAAATCGTCCTGCATACGCTGAATATTCTTCTTTAAAGCATAGTCAATAAAATAACTTCGGCGGCTGGGGGAATCCATATGTAAAAACCGCTCGCCTTCGTGATCAATGAGCTTTTTCATGTGTTCTATTACATCTTCCCCGTGGTAACCACCTTCGGGGATTTCCCCCTTTTGCCCCAAGAGTTCAAGATAACGGGCTTCCAGAGAGAGGCCGAAATTTTCTATTTGATTACCGGCATCGTTTATATAAAATTCCTTAGTAACATTATATCCTGCCATTTTTAAAACGGAGGCTAGGGCATCTCCCAGTGCTGCTCCTCGGGCATTGCCCATATGCATGGGGCCGGTGGGATTGGCACTTACAAATTCCACCTGAACCTTCTTATTATTATAAATATCTAACTTCCCGTAGTTTTTACCGGACTCCAGTATGGAATAAATTGCATTATTAGCCCAAGTGGATACTAGATAAAAGTTGATAAAACCTGGACCTGCCACTTCCACCTTTTCCACTACAGAATTGTTGGTATAGATTCTTTCAGCTATGCACTCACCTATTTTCCTTGGTGACATTTTGGCTTGTTTGGCTAATATCATAGCTATATTAGCGGCAAAATCGCCATGATCTTTGTCCTGGGGGACCTCTATATAGAAGTCGGGTATGTCCTCAATCGACAAGACATTATCTTCAATGGCTTTATTTGTGGCAGCTATAATCATTTCCCTCAATTGCTGCTGAACTTGTGTCTTTATGTCGTTCATAAGATCCTCCTACTTAAAGAATTGTTTCCATTTTAGGTAAGTAAATTCTATCACTCTAATATTTTAATTGCAACAATTATCGTTTTTTACCGCCGGCAGCTCGACGTGCTCGCTGGACTATTGCTTCCGCTCGAATACGAGCTGTTTCCAAATCCACATCCTTTGGTTTACGGCCCATTTGTTTTTTATATTCTTTTATAAATAGATCCAGAAACTTATCCATTTTTTCGCTGCCCTTTATACCCCAATCTTTATAGTTTTCTTCAATATAGTCAACTATATCTGCCGTCACATCCATAATGATTTTAAAGCGACGATTTTTTGCATATACATTTACACCATAACCGAGAATAACGGCAATTAAAGGTTCCAAGACTGCTTCATTGGTGATTACATTTACCATAAATCTGAGCCATGCCCAGTTCATAAAAAATCCCCCTCCTTGGTCTATATTATGCGAGGAAGGGGTAATAGGGCACTTATTGAAATGAAAATTTTCACCCAATAACTTACTTTCGACTACCGGGTTTTGTTATAGGTAAACCTTTTTTACATAGCGGGCATTCTTCCGGAGTGTAAGATTTTACTTCCAAATCCAAAAGATAGTAAGTAGGGACACCGAAGTTTACTTTCTGACCGCTGCGATCTACCAAAGCCGCGACGCCAACCACTTTGCCACCGAGCTCTTTTACCAGTGATATGACTTCTTTTACAGAACCTCCGGTGGTCACTACGTCTTCCACAACTAATATCCTTTCACCTGGCTGGATGGTAAATCCCCGCCGCAATGACATGTTTCCATCTTCTCGCTCCGCAAATATGGAACGGACTTTTAGTTGTCTTCCCATTTCATAGGAGAGAATTATTCCTCCCATGGCAGGGCCAACTATGGTTGCTATGTTCATATCTTTAAAATGCTGGGCTAATTCACTACAGGCCCTTTCAGTGGCTTCCGGATATTGAAGCAATTGGGCACACTGTAGGTATTTGTCGCTATGCCGACCGGATGTTAAGCGGAAGTGGCCGTTTTTTAAGACGCCGGTATCTGAAAAAAGCTTTAGGGTTTCTTCTCTTGTCATGGAAATTCTCCTTTCTTAGATGCTTGGCACTATTCGAATAGTTTGTCAAAGGCGGCAACGGGGTCCGGGGCTGCAGTAACGGGGCGGCCTACTACGATATAGCTAGCTCCGGCATCTAGGGCCTCCTCTGGAGTGGTTATGCGCTTTTGATCTCCTGCAGCGGCCCAGGTTGGCCTCACTCCCGGGGTGACTATGATGAAATCTTTCCCCACTGCCTCTCTTATGGCGGATATTTCTCTGGGGGAAGCTACCACTCCATCAAGGCCGGATTCTTTAGTCATCATTGCCAATGATTTTACCTGATCCATGGAGGATTTTATTATGTTGAGGTCTACTAAATCACTGTCATCAAGACTGGTAAGGACTGTAACCGCCAATATTATTGGTTTTTCGGCAACATCGATATTATCCACTGCTTTTCGAACATTTTTCATCATTTCCCTGCCACCTGAGGCATGAACGTTGAACATATAAGCTCCGGTGCTCAAAGCGGATTTGGCGGCACCGACGACAGTATTGGGTATATCATGAAACTTCAGATCAAGAAATACTTTACATCCTTCATCATTAATCTTTTTTACAATTCCGGGGCCTTGGGAACAGAAGAGTTCCAAGCCCACTTTAAAAATGGATACTTTGTTTTTTAAAAGCCGGACTGTTTGAAGGGCTTTTTGCTCATTGGGAGTGTCCAAGGCAATGATAACCTTGTTGTAGTCATACTGCATAAGTATCTCCTTTCAATAAGTTAATAAGTTAAGTGCCTGCCACCGTGGGCGGAGCCGATTAGTTGTTGAAGGTTTTGCTCTTTTAAGCACAAGTAGGTCTTTAAACCTTCGATGATTTCGATAGGTGCCCTAGGGTTTATGAAATTGGCGGTACCTACGGCTACGGCTGAGGCACCGGCCAAGATAAATTCTGCGGCATCCTGCCAGGTGGTGATACCCCCCATGGCTATGATAGGGACACTTACGGCCTCGTAGACTTCCCAGACCATGCGCAGGGCCACCGGTTTTACAGCTGGGCCTGAAAGACCTGCAAATGTGCGGCGGAATATGGGCTGATGGTTGTGAATATCGATGGCCATGCCTAAAAGGGTATTTATTAGAGAAATAGCATCTGCTCCGGCGGATTCTGTGGCTTTAGCAATGGTTTGGATATGGGTTACGTTGGGGGAGAGTTTAGCTATAATTGGGAGGTTTGTGGCTTCCCGAACGGCTTTTATGACTTGAAAGGCACTTTCCGGATCCTGACCGAAGGCAAGCCCACCTTTTTCCACATTGGGACAGGATATGTTTACTTCCAAGGCTGCAAGGTTCTCAAGAGTTGACAGCCACTTAGCTATCTTCTGATAATCTTCAACTGTATCACCGTCGATATTTGCAATAATGGGAGTAGTAAGTTTTGAAAGATGAGGCCATTCTTTTTCGATGAATTTTTCTACACCGGGGTTTTCCAGCCCAACGGAATTTAGCATCCCAGCGGGTGTTTCGTAGGTTCGTGGTGGGGGATTCCCATGTTTAGGCAAAAGGGTTAGACCTTTTGTCACAAGAGCTCCCAGTTTATTGATATCATAAAAATCACTATACTCCCTGCCAAAACCAAAGGTCCCGGAGGCTACCATGATTGGATTTTTCATTACAATACCGGCTATATCCACACTAATATCCATATCGATGTTCATATTACCGCTCCTTTAACTGACTTAATTGGCATAAGTCCCCCGCCTCTTCAGGCGGGAGTCAAACGCCAATTAAGTCATTCATTAGCAGTTCTAAAATTCAGATGGAGTAAACCTAATCTCCATCTGAATTAAGAACTTGCGTCAATCCAGGTCTATTTCGCCGGCCTCAAACACCGGACCGTCTTTACAAACTTTTTTGTACCCTTCTTGAGTAGATTTCACAGAACATCCAAGACATGCTCCTATACCGCAGGCCATACGCTCTTCCAGGGATAGATATGCCGGAATGTTTTTCCCTCCGGCAATGGTTTTTACTCTGGAAAGCATGTGCTTAGGGCCACAGGCGTAAATTACATGGCGAGATATATCTTGATGCATCTTTAAGTATTTGTCTAATAAATCCGTAGGGAACCCTTTATATCCCAAAGTTCCGTCATCTGTGGCAACGATTGTTTTGACTCCCAGTGACTCTAAAAATTCTATACCAAATGCTTCTTGTTTTGTGACAAAGCCCAATAATACAGTAATAGAGTTATCATTTTTATGCTGTTGAGCGATCTTTTCGGCAAGGTATAGGATTGGGGCAACTCCGATTCCCCCCCCAATTATAACAGAAGTTTTATCTTTATCCGGTAAGGGAAATCCTCTTCCCAGCGGCCCAATTATGTCTACTCTGCTACCTGGGCTTTTTTGACATAGAAGCTGTGTTCCTTCACCTACTACCCGATAGATTATTCCCATATTACCGGTTTTTTCATTTATTTGTGCTATACTGATCGGCCTGCGCAGTAGTGGGGAAACTGTATCCGAGCAGCGAATGTGCAGGAATTGACCAGGATTTGCTTTTTGGGTAATTTCGGGAGCTTGTAATTCCATTCTGTAAATATCCGGTGCTATTTCACTATTTTGTATAATTTCGGCTAATGATACAATAGGAGTGCTCAAAAGGGCAACCCCCTTTCTTTTCGCAATGTTATACATAAGTTAAGTGCCTGGTGACGTGAGGGGTAGGCAGCTTATGGAGGTGGATTCTATTACTTTGTATAGGGCTTGAGCGGTGTCCAAGGAGGTAATACATGGAATACCGTCTTCGGCTGCAGCCCTCCGTATCTTGAACCCATCTCTTTCCGGAGCTTTGCCTCGGGTAAGGGTGTTTATTATCATATCAACTTTGCTCTCTTTGAGAAGGTCCATTATATTTGGTGAACCTTCTTCTACCTTATTTACAGATTGAGCATATATCCCTGCGGCCTGTAATGCTTTAGCTGTGCCGTTTGTCGCATATATCTTAAAACCCAGTTCCGAGAATTTGCCCAAAAGTTTAACAGCTTCCTCTTTATCTCTATCAGCAATGGTGGCAAGGATGGCTCCATCGGTGGGAACAGTAAGTCCGGAACCGGTAAAGGCTTTATAAAGTGCCTTTTCAAAGGTCTTTTCCATACCCAGCACTTCTCCCGTGGATTTCATTTCAGGCCCAAGAGAAGGCTCAACCATGCGAAGCTTTGAGAAAGAAAACACTGGGGCTTTTACGGAAACGAAGTCGGGTTCCGGTGCTAACCCTCCCTTGTATCCCAAGTCTGCCAAATTTGCCCCAAGGGATATCTTGGTAGCAATGTTTACCATGGGAATATGTGTGATTTTGCTCATATAGGGCACTGTTCGGCTTGAGCGGGGGTTGACTTCAATGATGTATACATCGTCTCCCTCAACTACAAATTGTATATTGATCAAGCCCTTAACCGAGAGCTTGAGTGCAATCCGTGTGGTGTAATCAATGATTCTATCTACTGCAAGCTCGCTCAGAGTCTGATGGGGATATACGGCAATGCTGTCACCGGAATGAATCCCCGCACGCTCAATATGCTCCATAATTCCTGGAATGAGCACTTCTTTACCGTCACAGACGGCATCAACTTCCACTTCGGTTCCACCGATATAACGGTCGATGAGCACGGGTTTCTCACTGGAGGCCTCAACGGCATGTTCCATGTAGTTTTTGAGTTCTTTCAGATTATACACGATTTCCATAGCCCTGCCTCCCAACACGTAGGAAGGCCTTACAAGCATGGGAAATCCTACATCACTGGCTTTTGCCATGGCTTCATCTACGCTCCGAGCAGCACTGGCTTTAGGCCTTGGAATGGCAAGTTGTGTTAGCAAATCTTCAAATTTCTCCCTATCTTCGGCAAGGTCAATGGATTTCACATCAGTCCCCAGAATCTTTACACCTTGACTTTCTAATTCCACAGCCAAATTAATAGCGGTCTGACCACCAAACTGAACGATAACCCCCAGCGGTTTTTCCTGACGAATGATGGCCATAACATCTTCAATGTAAAGGGGTTCGAAGTATAGGCGGTCGGCTGTGTTGAAATCCGTGCTGACAGTTTCCGGATTATTGTTTATGATAACCGTCCTATAGCCTGCCTCTCGTGCAGCCCATACTGAATGAACTGAACAGTAGTCAAATTCTATGCCTTGGCCGATGCGAATGGGACCGGAGCCCAGGATGATTACCGATGGTTTATTCACGGCACTTACCTCGTTTTCCCCTTCATATGTGGAGTAGAAGTAAGGCAAAGGGTTACTGGTTTTTGATGGGGAAGTGTTTACAGATTTATAAGCAGGTGTGATGAGATTTTTTTCTCGAAGGCTCTTTATCTCCTCTTCCTTTTTACCTTTTAAAGCTGCTATAGCACTGTCCGGAAATTGCATGGCTTTGGCCTCTTTTAAAAGTTCAGGTGTGAGAACATCCCTCGTTAATTTGTTTTCCATGTGGATGAGATTTTGTATCTTTTCCAGAAATAATCTATCTATTTTACTCAAAGCCCAGATTTCATCTATGTTGACTTTTCGCCGGAGGGCTTCAGCCACAGCGAAAAGCCGCTCATCAGTTGCCTTTGTAATCCTTTCTTTTATTATTTCCAAGCTGTCATCTTTGAGACTTTTAAGTGATAAACCTGTAAGACCCTGTTCCAAAGATCTTGCGGCTTTCATCAAAGCTCCCTCTAGACTTTTGTCTATGGACATGACTTCACCGGTGGCTTTCATTTGGGTGCCGAGAAGTCTGTCAGCATCGACAAATTTGTCAAAGGGCCAACGAGGCATTTTCACCACTACATAATCAAGCTGAGGTTCGTAGTAGGTATTGCCCCAACTGATGACAGGATTTTTGATTTCGTCTAGGGAAAGGCCTGTTGCAATCTTAGCGGTGACTCGGGCTATGGGGTATCCTGAAGCCTTGGATGCCAAGGCACTTGAACGACTCACCCGGGGATTTACTTCAATGACATAGTAATCACCGGTAGCGGAATCCAAAGCATACTGGACATTGCAGCCTCCCTCAATTCCAAGTGCACGAATGATTTTAAAGGAAGATTCCTTGAGCCTTTTATATTCCATATCTGTAAGCGTCTGGCTTGGAGCCACCACTACACTGTCTCCGGTATGTATGCCCACCGGGTCAATGTTTTCCATATCACATATGCTAATACACTGATCTTTCCGATCCCTTATAACTTCAAATTCTATTTCTTTCATACCCAAAAGACTTTTCTCCAGAAGAACCTGATGAATGCGACTTAGGCGAAGACCATGGTAGGTTATTTCCAAGAGCTCTTCTTCTGTGGTGGCTACACCTCCTCCTGTACCACCTAAAGTGTATGCCGGGCGCACGATAAGGGGCAGACCTACCTCCTCGGCAAAATCACGAGCTTCTTTCAGACTATGAACTATACAACTGTCGGGAACCGGCTCCTGAATTTCCTCCATAAGCTTTTTAAAAAGTTCCCTGTCTTCTGCTTTCTTAATCGAAGTGAGGGGCGTTCCCAAGAGCTTAACCCCTTCCCGATCAAGAATCCCTTTTTCCGCCAGTTCGACAGCCAGATTTAGTCCAACTTGGCCGCCTAATGTCGGCAAAAGGCCGTCGGGTTTTTCTTGACGCAAAACTTTGGCAGCAAATTCCACTGTCAGTGGTTCTATATAGACTCTATCGGCTATATGGGCATCGGTCATGATGGTGGCGGGGTTACTATTCATGAGCACCACTTCCAAGCCTTCCTCTCGGAGGGATAGACAAGCTTGAGTCCCCGCATAGTCGAATTCCGCTGCCTGACCGATTATGATGGGGCCAGATCCGATGACCATTACTTTTTTTATATCCTTATCTTCAGACATGATAAAATCCCCTTTCAAAGAGTCCAATGGAGTGGTAGTATATTTATTCATTATATTGGATTTTAACACTCTACTATTCAGCAAGTCAATACTTTTGATGTATATTTATTCATCATTGGCCTATGATACACTGTTGGAATATACCGCCTTTCCATCAACCATAGTCATCACTGCTTTTCCCTTGAGCTGCCAGCCGTCAAAAGGTGTGTTTGTGCTTTTGGAGAAAAACTCGTGTTTATCAACGGTCCATACTAAGTTCGGATCTATGACAGTTATATCTGCCGGAGCTCCTATCTTTAGTGTTCCCATATCTAACCCCAGAACTCTGGCCGGACCTGATGTCATTTTTTGGATTGCTTGTTTTAGACTTAAACCGCTTTTTGAAACTATTCGAGTCAGTATAAGACCCAAGGCTGTTTCTAAACCGATCATGCCAAAGGCTGCTTTGTCAAATTCCAAGTCTTTTTCATCTATGTGGTGTGGAGCATGGTCAGTGACAATTGCATCGATGGTGTCGTCTTTAAGGCCTTCCAACAGGGCTTCTAAATCCTCCTGAGTCCGAAGGGGTGGATTCACTTTTGTATTTGTATCATAGGTCTTCACTGCATCTTCAGTGAGGGTAAGATGGTGTGGTGTGACTTCACAAGTCACCATTACCCCGTCACTTTTGGCCTTTCGTATTAATTCGACAGAACCTTTGGTGCTTATATGGGCAATGTGGACCCTGGTCTTCATTTCTCTGGCTAGGAGGATGTTACGCGCTACCATAATTTCTTCTGCGGCAACCGGTATCCCAGCTAGACCAAGCAATGTCGAGACATGGCCTTCGTTTATCTGACCGCCTTCAAATAGGAAGGGGTCTTCACAGTGGTCGATAATAACCCGATCGAACATGGAGGCATAAACCATGGCTTTACGCATTAACGAACTGTCGGCTACCGGCTTTCCGTCGTCAGAGAAGGCCACGGCACCGGCCTGGGCCATATCTCCCATCTCCGTGATTTCTTTGCCTTGCTGACCTTTGGATACACAACCTATGGGAAGAATCTTTACTATTCCCACCTTGGATGCTTGGGATTTTAAGTATTCAACTAATGCTGCATTGTCAATAGGAGGTTTGGTGTTTGGCATACAGGCTACTGCAGTAAAGCCACCGGCAGCGGCGCTCTTGCTGCCCGATTCTATATCTTCCTTGTATTCATAGCCCGGTTCTCTAAAATGGGCATGTATATCAATAAGGCCGGGAGTTACTATCTTTTCCGAAAGCTCTATAACCTCCACATCACTTATTTCTATTTTGTCTTTTATATCTGCTATATAGCCATCGACTATGAGAACATCCCTTATATCATCAAAGTTTTGGCTTGGATCTATAACTCTTGCTCCTCTTAGTAGTTTTTTCATTATCGGCTTCCTCCTATTAGGTGGTATAATACAGCCATGCGAACAGCAACACCGCTTTTTACCTGTTCATTTATCACCGATTGGTTACCATCGATTATTTCTGAAGTAAGCTCTACTCCTCGATTCACAGGGCCTGGATGCAAGAGAAGGGCATCTGCTTTGGCCAATGCCAGCTTGTCTTTATTTAGCCCAAAAAATTTAGCATATTCCCGCACCGTCGGAAACAGTCCCTTTTTTTGTCGTTCCAACTGTATTCTTAGCGCTATAACAACATCGGCATCTTCTATGGCCTCATCAATAGTTCCTGCCAATTTTGCTCCGGTTTTTTCTATATCTACAGGCATCAAAGTGCTTGGCCCAGCTACGTAAACTTCAGAACCCATTTTAGTAAATCCGAAAATATTGGAACGTGCTACCCGACTGTGAAGAATGTCTCCAAAAATTGCAACCTTCAAACCTGATAATGTCCCTTTTCTTTCTCTGACGGTAAGCATATCAAGCAAAGCCTGTGTGGGGTGTTCATGGGTACCGTCACCGGCGTTTATTATTGAGGCATTGAGGCGTTCACTTAGGTAACTTGCCGCTCCCGAAGAGCTGTGCCGAATAACTACC
>JAQWCA010000326.1 GCA_028706065.1 Tepidanaerobacteraceae bacterium | reverse complement strand
CATATCATTTACATTAAATCTCTTTTTACTAAATAACTTTTCACCAATGAGGGAAACAAGAGCCCCAAGAAAGCAATGGGCAGCTAAGACAGGATTTCTTAATTCATTATTGCTTGAAGTCTCATATTTCTCTACAATCTGGGCTAAGAATTGTATTATTCTATTTTTCTGTGCTGCAATCCACTGCTGCATATCCTCATCAATGCTACCGGGACGGTTAATAATCAAGTTTGCCATATCCTTATTTTTATCCAAAAAATTAAAAGTAAATTGCATAATAGTCTTTAGTGCCTCTTCCAAATCTTCTTCATGTTGGATTTTCTCATATAATGATTCAATGAAAAAATCAAAGACTTCTTTCATCATACAATAAAACAGGTGTCTTTTGCTTTCAAAGTATAAATATATGGTTCCTTTCCCTATCCCTGCCATGCGTGCTATGTTTTCAACCTTGGCCTGATGATAACCGTCTCTTGAGAAAATTATAGTAGCAGCATTTAGGATATCCGAACGTTTTCCTTCCTTCTTTTCCCTTATCTTCACGTCTGTCACCTCCACACATGTTTAGTTATCTTCCAAGCCTTTACCGGACCAACACTCAAGCTCGGATCTTGCCACATTGTAATTAAAAACACTGGAAGTATACAAAAGCTCAGCACCATAAAGTTTTTCATTGGCTTCTAAAAGTTCTGCAGTTGTGACCATCTGTGACTTATGCTTTAATTCAACTATCCTGTATGTCTCCTGCATCATGTTTTTGACCTTTTCTGCAGCCATCAATTTTTCGGCTGTTTCTTCTACATTTAAATAGGCGGCAATTACCGCTAACTTTACTGATTCCTCGGCTTCTTTTAAGCCCAATTGTGCCTTTTTGGCATCAGTCTTTGCCTTCCGGTATACATAGGCGTTTTTAGCATAATATCTCAAAGAAGTATCCGCATTTAAGCAAGTAACTTCTGTCATTTCCTTAGCTCTAATCACTTCAGGGCGAAGATTTAAAGCACTTTGTATCATGTCTTTTAAAGGGTCCATGGCCAACGGCTTGTATTTAAACTGTGTGGTCAGGTTAAGCGGAGCAGAAAGTTCGCGCCCCATTAACTTGTTTAAGCTCATGCGAATAAGTTCTAAGTTTTTTTCTGCGGTATACAGGTTTTGCATAGAACTGGCTAAACCTGCTTCAGCCATAAGCAGCGAATCCTTGGCTACTACACCGTTGTCAAAACTGACCTGAGCATTTTTTAGCTGCTCTTTGGATCTTTCAACTTGAAGCTTAACGTTTTTTGAATTATCTTCAGCCATGAGCATGTTGTAGTAGGTCCTCTCTACATCAATCCTGAGATTTTGCGCTTCCAAGTCCAAAGTTTTTTTAGCAATTAATTCTTCGGCCTCTTTTAACCTGGGAGCCACATCCTTGCCTTGAGCTCCTTCAAAGCCGTATATCACACTCTCAACCTCTGCCAGTTTCATCCCTGCTGCCATTCCTTGAATGACTTCAACGGGGTTTGTGGGAACAGGTAGGCGAATTTCCTTTAAATCATCCCGGGCTTGATCAATTTTTTTGGAGGTTTTTACTGCCTGTTCTCTATCCACCTTTGACCTTTCATGATCCCAAGCCTTTATCTGAAGCATTGTATTGTTTTTTAAGGCCATCTCTACACATTCATCAATTGTAAATGATGTCTTTTCTTCACCCACCGCCATAAGGGGCGTGCAGAATACTATTGTCATTACTAGAATTAAAGTAACCACTTTTTTTCGCAATTCTATCATCTCCTTGAGTTGATACTTTTTTCAGCACTCGTTTTACGTCCAAACCACCCGTGCATATCATCAAATATAGAATACATTATCGGCACTACAATTAAAGTCAGCACAGTAGACACCAAGAGCCCGTATATAACGCATACTGCCAAAGGTGCTTGAATTTCGCCTGCCTCTCCAAATCCCAGAGACAAGGGCAAAAGACCCAAAACCGTAGTTAATGTTGTCATACTTATAGCCCTCAATCTGGTGGGACCGGCTTCTATGATAGCCTCCCGGGTAGATTTGCCTCTATCCTTAAGCTGATTGATATAGTCCACCAGAACGATGGCGTTATTTACAGCAATACCTGCCAGCATTATAATTCCCATATATGCCGGAACATTAAAAGATCTTCGATTCAAAAGCAATCCGAATACAACACCGAAAGATGCCACCGGTAAGGAAAACATGATAGTAAATGGGTGCAGCAGTGACTCAAACTGAGAAGACATGACGGCATAAACCAAGATTACCGCCAATATCATAGCAAGCTTGAGCTCTTCAAAGGCCTCCACCATCTCTTTGTTTTGGCCTTCAAAGCTGATTGAATAGCCTTCAGGCATTTGCATATCCTTAATTTGAAATTCAATATCTCGAATTACCTCACCTAAGCTGCGGCGATAAATATCCGCAGATACAAAAACCATGCGCTCCTGATCTTCCCTTTTAATGATATTAGGACCTTCGGTTATATTAAAATCAGCCATATAACTAAGAGGCACATTTATACCTTCAGGAGACATTATAGTCATCGCTTTTAAATCTTCTAAAGTCTCCCGAGCCGTATCGGCCAGTTGAACATTGACATCCACTTCAGAGCCTGCCACTTTATACTGTGTGGCTACGGCACCGTTTATTG
>JAQWCA010000325.1 GCA_028706065.1 Tepidanaerobacteraceae bacterium | reverse complement strand
CCACTCTTTTTCCAACCAAAGAGCACCGGTTCATGCTGCCACTGGTAAGGGGAACGCCCAAGTACAAGTGACTGCTTCTTCCAAATACAAGTACCGGAAAGATAAAAACCTGCTTCTGAGAATGCCTTTCTAAAATTCAAACCTTCTGTATCTGCATGAAACACATAAATTGAAGCATCCTTCGTCATCGCTGCTGCGGTGTTTTGAAATGCCGCAAGCAGAAAGTCATAGAACGCTTCATTATTCATATTATCATTTTTTATTTTTCCAGCTGTTCCCTCATAGTTGACATTGTATGGAGGGTCTGTCACTACAAGGTTTGCAAGTTTACCATCCATGAGAACGGTAAATGTGTCAGCCTTTGTAGAATCACCGCATACGAGCCTGTGCGGACCAAGCTGCCAGACATCACCTTGTTTTGATAGTTCAGGCTTTTTAAGTTCAGCATCTACATCAAAATCATCTTCCTTAATGTCTTCCTTGAGAGAATCTTTAAACAGTGCATTAAGTTCAATAGAGTCAAAACCTGTAAGAGATACATCAAAGTCAGAGCCTTGTAAGTCTGTAATTAAAAGTATAAGTTTATCTTTATCCCAATCACCGCTAACCTTATTAAGAGCAATATTTAATGCTTTTTCATCAGTTAAATCCATATCTACTACTACGCAGTCAATTTCTGTGTATCCTAGTTCAACTAAAACTTTAAATCTTTGATGACCTCCAATAATATTTCCTGTTCTTTTATTCCATAAAACAGGCTCAACATAGCCAAAGGTTTGAATGGATTGCTTCAGCTTTTCATATTCAATATCTCCAGGTTTTAAATCTTTTCGTGGATTATATTTTGCTGCTTTTAACTTTCCAGCATGTATTTTTTCTATGTTCATGCAATGCCTCCAAAATAAAACACGCCTCTCTTAAAGAAGCGTGTCTTTAGGTTATAAAATATTTTAATTTTTAAAAATATCCCAGTTGTTATAATAGGCACTCATATCTTTTTCAATTTCTCTTGATTCAAGAGGTTTACCGTCTTTCATTACACGGAAATAGAAGTGCCACTTATTATTTGCGTCAAAAACCTTATAATCAAATTTTTTAATGATGTCTTCGCGCCTGAAAATGAAGTAGTGAAATTTCTGCTCTGCATCAGCAACGACAAAAATGAAAAACGTAAAATCGGGATTGTTTATTTCTTTCTCAAATAGAGTATGCCATCCAGAACAGATGACCTCCTCGTTTACATAATCAAAATAGGAACGACTGTATGAAACTTTAATGTTATATGATTTTCCATTACGTGTAGCTACGATACCACTGCCTTCGCTACGATTTCCTTTGCGTACGTTGAAGTTATACTGTTCTTTTAGAATACGCATAATTTCTTGACGTGAAAGCTTTCTACCGCTTTCTTTCTTTTTTTGTGTTAAATTTTCACTGTCTAGTTCTTCATTTTCATCATCTTCATTATTTTCCTGTGCATTCATGTAATCCTGTAGCATATCTACTTTTTCTTCTAAGTCTTTAATGCGGCTTAACATCTCGAGTATTATTTTTTCATAATTCATCATAAACCCTCCTTGATTTTATCTTGAAATAATCATAACATATTTGAATGTATCTTGTCAAGATAAATTATGATAATATTTAGATAAATTATGATAAAATTACTTTTCTTTTTTAAAAGCTGTTTTTTCTGTGAAGCTTTCCCAGCGTTTAACAATTAAGTCGCAGTATGCAGGGGAGAGTTCCATTGCATAGCAAATTCTCCCTAACTGCTCTGCTGCCATAATGGTAGTACCTGAACCAGCAAATGGTTCATATATGATATCTTTTGTATCTGTTGTTAGTTTAATAAAGAAAGCGGGGAGTCTAACAGGAAATACTGCTGAGTGTTTTAATGATTCCTGGTTACCGGTAATCTGCAAAACATTGCCAGCCCTTGCAATCCCTTTCTTAAACTTTCCGCTTACACTGATATTACCGGACCTGCCTTTTGATTTATTTCTTTTACTTGAAACTCGAATTTGAGCTGATACTTTTCCTACATCCCTGGGCTTAAATTTAATCTTCTCAGAGCGAGTAAAATGGAAAATATCTTCATACATATCTACTAAATCAAGAGCTTTCGTTTTAAGTTTATCTTCATCAGCTTCAACAAACTGTACCATCCAGTCAATTTCTTCTTTATTAGTAAAGAAATGTACAGGCTCAAAATCATTTCTTAAACGATTAGGCCAGCCTCCGGGAAGACCTGTCTTAGTCCAAATAAGCTGGTCTACATATCTCCAGCCTGATTCAACCATAGCAATAATAGTTTTAAATACATATAAGGAGCGCTGTCCATTTTCAACATGCTCTTTGATATTTACAAACAAGGAGCCGCTGTCATCAAGTATCCTATAAATGTTTTGAGCTACTTTTAGAAACCAAGCAGGATAATCATCGGGAGGAATGCCGCCATAGTCGTTTTTTCTTTGCATAGCATAGGGTGGAGAGGTAATGACACAGTTAGCTTTTTCTCCATCCATCAAGCTATCCACAACAACTGAGTCAGTGCAGTCACCACAAAGCAAGCGGTGATCTCCCAAAAGCCAAATATCCCCTAATTTAGTTATTGGTTCAGTTGGTGCTTCTTCATCAAAATCATCTTCTACAACTTCTTCT
>JAQWCA010000045.1 GCA_028706065.1 Tepidanaerobacteraceae bacterium | reverse complement strand
GAGCAGACGGAAATATCCTGATAAACCCGCCAAAAGACTATGTGGACTTAAATGACATTCCCTTTTCCTACACTGATGAAGACCTGGAACATAAACTCGTGTATTACGAAACTTCTCGGGGATGCCTTTTTAGATGTGCCTTTTGTCTTTCTTCACTGGAAACTGATGTCAGAACAGCGAACTTAGAAAAAGTAAAAAGAGATTTAATTCAATTTACCAAGATGGGAGTAAAGGTCGTAAAACTGGTCGATCGTTCCTTTAATTGCAATTTATCCAGAGCCTTGGATTTGCTGGGAATTATCCGCCAACTTCCCGGTGATACGGTCTTCCACTGCGAAATTAATCCAGAATTGGTCGATGATGAATTCATCAAAGGCTTGGCCGGCCTTGAAAATCGGCTACAGTTTGAAGTGGGTATACAGAGTACATATGTCAAAACCTTGAAGGAGATATCCCGAACTCCAGATGTAAAAAGATCTCTTCAAGGTATAGCAAGACTTAAAAAAACCAGTATAAAACTTCATGTGGATTTAATAGCGGGGTTGCCCCATGAAAGCTTTGAAAGATTCGGCTATTCCTTTGATGATGTATATAATCTTTATCCCCAGGAAATACAGTTAGGTTTTTTAAAACTGTTGAAGGGAACTCGATTGAAAAATAATGCTGGAAAATATGGTATAATCTATCGTTCAAAACCACCCTATGAAATACTCTTCAATAAGGATATAACCTATCAAGAACTTTGTGTTCTTAGGGGGATAGCCTTGCTATTGGATAAATATTACAACACTGGTCGTTTTCAGTATTCAATGGTCTATCTTAACAAGCGATTTGAAAGGCCTTTTGAATTATATTTTTCATTTTATAATTTTTGTAAGGAAAGGCGTCTATTTAGGACTAGACATTCTTTAAAAACTCAGTATGATATTCTTTTCAATTATGCCTCAAGCATTGGTGCCGATAGGGAGCTTTTCAGGGATTTTATAAAGTTTGACTTTCTGTTGACAAGTGGCAAAGGAGCTCTACCGAATTGTATCCATGTGATAGAAGACCGAGGATTTTTGGAAAAAGCGAAAAGCTATGTGTATAATGAAAAATGGCTCGAAGCTCACTTGCCTCAAGCCTTGGGGTTGTCAAGCCATGAATTATCTAAACAATTAAGCTTTGGATATTTTAAATACGATGTTCCAAAAGGCATTGATATTAAACAAAAAGGGATGGTTTTTTTAAAAATTGATAGTGCAAGACATTATACTGAATTTAATATTTAAGCCAGCATGACACGATCGTCCACGAACTTTTCGCCTTGAAGTTGTTCAAACTTATTGAGTAGACGAGGAATGGTCATGGTGGATTTTTCTTCACCCTTTATATCCATGACAATGTTTCCCTTATGCATCATAATAAGCCTGTTGCCCATTTTTATAGCGTGTTCCAAATTGTGGGTTACCATTATTGTGGTTATTTTATTTTTGTATACAATTTTTTGGGTGAGATTATTTACCAGTATAGCGGTCTTTGGGTCAAGAGCGGCAGTATGTTCATCTAAAAGTAATAGCTTCGGTTTTTTCATGGTTGCCATAATTAGGGTAAGTGACTGTCGCTGACCGCCTGAGAGTAATTTCACTTTGGTAGACAGGCGATTTTCCAAACCAAGGGGAATATCCTTTAAATAATCCTTAAATATTTTCCTCCGATAAAAGTCCAATCCCCAATGAAGGGACATATTTCTAGGGCGTGCATAAGCCATGGAAAGATTTTCTTCGATGGTCATTGAAGGAGAAGTACCCAGCATGGGATCTTGAAATACCCGCCCAATAAAAGCCGCTCGTTTGTGTTCGGCGAGATTTGTGATATCCTTGCCGTCTAGAACAATTTTTCCTTTATTTATAGGAAAAACTCCTGCCATTGCATTTAGCATGGTGGATTTACCGGCACCGTTACTGCCGATAACAGTTATAAAATCACCGTCTTCTATTTTAAGGGAGAGATTGTTTAATGCTTGGTTTTCGTTGGGAGTATCCTGATGGAAAATTTTTTGTATATGATCAAGAATTACCATAAGACTCACATCCTTTCGTAGGAAGTTTCAAGGATTGTCTAAACCGGGGTGCTGTCAGGGCAATAATTACCACAATGGCTGTAAAAAGCTTAAGATCCGAGGCCTGAGCCAATCGGAAAGAAAGGACAAGAGAAATACTAAACCGATATAAGAAGGAACCGAACAGCACTCCAAGTGTACTTACGAATACAGTTCTTCCCCCCAGTAGGGATTCACCGATTATCACCGAAGCCAGACCGGCAACTATAGTGCCAACTCCCATTCCCACATCGGCGAATCCTTGATATTGGGCTACCAAAGCACCGGATAAGGCAACAAGACCGTTGGAAATCACAAGACCGACGATTTTAGCAAGATCAGTATTTACACCTTGACTCCGTATCATCTGAGGATTATCACCTGTTGCTCTAAGAGCAAAACCCATCTGAGTTTTTAAAAAAGCATCCAAAAAGACCTTAATAAATAATGCAAAAATTATAAAGAACAACAGGTAAACGTGTTTAGAAGGAAACAGAGGCCAAACTTTTTTTGAGAAATCATCAATTATCGCATAGACAGTAGGTTGATTTAGCAATGGAGTGTTCGGGCGACCCATAATGCGAAGGTTTATAGAGTAAAGGGAGGTCATGGTCAAAATTCCGGATAACAGGTCACTGATTCCGGCTTTTGTATTCAAAAACCCCGTTATAAATCCTGCAGATGCTCCGGCAAAAAGTGCAACCAGAGTAGCGAAAAATGGGCTATGGCCGCTTACAATAAGGGAAGCGGCCACTGCAGCGCCCAAGGGAAAGCTACCGTCTACAGTTAAGTCGGAGAACTTGAGTATTTTAAAAGTTATATATACTCCCAGAGCCATTATACCGAATGCCAGGCCTTGCTCTAAAGATTTCAAGAATAAGTTTTGTAACATGTAGAAAACACCTCGATTATTTTTCTATTATTTCATCGGCTCTGGAAATCACCTGTTCAGGAATGGTTAAACCCAATATATCGGCGGATTTTGTATTAATTATGAGTTTTAGGTCTTTAGATCCTTCAATGGGAATACCTGCGGGATCTTCACCGTTTAGAACCTTGGCAGCTACAAGACCTGTCTGTTTCCCCAAGAGATAATAGTCTATTCCTAGTGTAGCCAAAGCACCGCCGTCTACATGACCGCGTTCGGCGCCTATAATGGGGATTTTGGAGTCATTTGCCACCTTTACGATGGCACTGATGGCTGAAGCAACGGTATTATCGGTCGGGGTGTATATGGCATTTACCTTTCCAGCCAAGGATTGAACCGCCTGGTTTACCTCGCTGCTGTTGGCTACAGTTGCCTCAAGTATTTGGAGGCCCATATTTTCGGCAGCCTCTTTGGCTATATTTACTTGAATCACCGAATTCGGTTCAGCGGCATTATATATTACACCCACATTTTTCGACTCGGGAAGGATTTCTTTCAATAATTCCAATTGCTTCTCTACCGGATTCATATCAGTGGTGCCGGTGACATTAGTTTCAGGCTTTTCCGAGCTTTTTACAAGGCCTGCTTCAACTGGGTCAGTAACGGCCGTTATCACAATCGGTATATCTTTGGTGGCATTTGCTGCAGATTGAGCTGAAGGTGTGGCAATGGCAAGAATGAGATCTACATTTTCAGCTATTAGTTTATTGGCTATTGTTTGAGTAGTAGGGAAGTCGGCTTGAGCATTTTCCAGCAAAATATCAATATTCTTACCTTCTTCAAAACCTGCTTCTTTCAACCCGTCGATAAAGCCCTCACGGGCTCCGTCCAATGCCGGGTGTTCAACGAACTGGGATATGCCGATTTTAAATACCTTCTCAGTTTTAGTATCTTCGGAAGAAGACTCCTTATGATCGGAATTGTTGTCGGCAGGACTGCCACACCCAACGAGCATGAATGATAAAGTGATGAGTAGAATTAATGTGAACATAAAATGTTTTTTCAATGAAAAAACCCCCTTATTTTTTTGTGGTAAGTATGGGGGATGAATTTACAAAAAAAGTACAACAAAAAAACACCCAGTAAGAGTGTCTTTTCCAAAAACCATCTCCTACCATACTACCGTCCTACAAGTATTTTATTTTGATTACAAGATGCACCCACAGGGCACCTATTACAACCCGTCAAAGGGTAAACCCCATATAACTAGTTACACTTTATGAAATTATATAAGTATAATCAAAATTTGTCAATAGGAATTTTTATTAGTTTTTGTTGTTTTTATTGGTTTAGCTCACCATTGCTCGGTAAAGATCTGTGACCGAGACCAATAACCACTTCATTAAAGTTTAAAAAACCTACTCCGAAAAACATTGCTACACTTAAATGCTCACCCCAGCGAGCAATACCGATTTTGCCGCCCACATTAAATCCGACAGCTTTTTGTAAGACTTGGGACAGGGCTTCACGAGTTGCACCTATAAGTGCACCTTCCAGCACATGAACGTTTTCTTTTATAATACCTTCACGTTTTGCAGCAACCAGTGTCCTTTCAATGATTTTTTCAATGGAAGTGATCAAGTTCCCCCCGAAGTCAACGGCACATACCCGCACTTTCAGATTTCGGTAGGACTGTTTTAGCTCAGCTTCTTCAGTGCGTGTAGAAAGAGCCATTTTTATTGCTATTTTAGCCACATCAGTACTTTCCAAAAAAAACACCTCCCAAAAATGTAATTTCATCCAACTAATATTATAACACATAATTATTTGGCTCTCTACATCAATCTACTTAACAAAAAAGCAGTTAAAAAACCCACCAAAAGTCCTGCATTTTCCAAGCGAGTTCCTAAACTGTGGGCTTTTGGTATAAGAGATGTACCTGTCATAAATAATATTGACCCACCGGAAAAGGCCATTATCATGCCTAACCAAACTTCACTAAGCCCCCTTAGTGAATAATATCCGGTTAAAGCTGCCAAAGGGTCCAAGAGAGCTATGATAATAGCCAATACCATGGCAGATTTAGCAGTTAGCCCCGTTTTATCAATAAGGTCTCGGGTTGAGGAAATACCTTCGGGTATATTATGAAGAAAAACCGAGAGGGCAATAACCATTCCCAATCGACCTTTACCGGTAGCAAAACCGATTCCCATACTCAAAGCTTCGGGTAAATCGTCCAAAGCTGTGCCTATTATCATTCCGGTACCTGGTGCCACATATCTTGTCATTAGACTTTCAATCAGATAAAAAAAGGCTCCACCCAGAAAAAAAGCTATGGAAGTATAGACAGGACCTGACTGGCGGTATGCTTCATGCATTAGAGAATATGAAAGAACCGATAGAAGAACTCCTGAACCAAAAGCTAGTATAAAAGCCAGCACTTTGTCAGGGATATCTTTAGTACCCAAATAACCTCCTAAAACCACAGCTAGACCTGAAATAGAACTAAAAAAGAAAATTTTAAAAAAAGTATTCATGTCAAACCACCTAAAAGAATTATAGTTTTTTTAATATTTTAGCAGGATTTAGGCAAAAATTAGTGAATTATATACTTAGCGAAGCGGAGAGTAAAAGCGAGCACTTTGATGGGGGGGTTATATTGCCATATACAACATGCCCTTATTGCAATAAGCGTTCATACTCCGCAGCGGACCTAGAAGTTTGGACTTGCCCATATTGCAATGAAAAAGTAAGTAAAGAAGAAAATGGGAAAAAAGAGCTAAAAGAGCAAGGTGAATAGATGCCTTGCTCCCTTTTATTTGGCCCGTTAATACTATTCCCAAATTAAAAAATAAATTTCCGACACCAAAATTGTGCCGGAAATTTATTGTCTGCTTTATTTTCCACTAATCTGTTTTTGGGCCATTTCAATCATTTTTCGAACCATATGCCCACCAACGGCTCCACAATCTCTAGAAGATATTTTCCCCCAGTAATCTTCAGAACCTTGGAACACAGGAATGTTGAGCTCGCGAGCGACTTCATATTTAAAATCATCCATGGCCTTGTGAACGCCTTTTACCACATGACTTTTTCCACCTTGACCTGTGGCCATTTTAAATTCCCCCTTTTTTCTAAGATAACCTAAAGGGAGACTTTATATGTTAGTATAAAGTGCTTATAACACTATAAATTATAAATTTTTGTAATTTTTATCGATATTTAAAACATATGTAGCTATATTAAACGAGTGATCGCCAACACGTTCAAAGTTGCTTAACATGTCAAGGAAAATAACACCGGAACTGGGGTTGCATGTACCTTCATTAAGTCTTTTTATATGATTAATTCGTAATTTTTTTTCTGTAGCATCTATCTCTTCTTCACAAACCAAGATTTTATTTGCCGATTCCTTATCCCAATGTAAGAAGGAGTAAATGGCAGTATTAAAAATCTCTTGGGCTTTTGAGCCCATTTCTAGCAATTCATTTAATGCATAATTACTAAAAGGTAACCGATGGTCACTACGGAACTCTGCCAACTCCAATATATTCATAGCATGGTCGCCTACTCGCTCAATATCATTTACAGCGCTTATCAGATAGGTCAAAGAATCATATTCATCGACCGGTAGGGATGTCCTGGATAGCAAAGCCAAATAGCGGGTAGTTTCCCGAGCAAGCTCATTGATCACAGTTTCTTTTTCCCTAGCTGTTTTGTCCTTTTTTGCATCATAGTGTAGGAATGCATTTAGGGAATCTTTAAGGGTATCTAAAGATAAATTGCCCATGCGTGCGATCTCTTTTTTAACTTGAGTTAAAGCTAGAGAGGGTGTTTCCAAAAGCCTGTCGTCAATGTATTTTAAACCTCTCTCAATAATTTCAGGTTCTCCGGGGATAAGTCGAGTGACGAGTTTCACAAGCAAAAATGCAAAAGGCAATTGAATTACAGTATTCGTTATATTAAAAAAAGTATGGGCATTGGCGATTTGCCTTACTGGATTTGATGTAGTTGAAATTACAATCATCTGAACCAGAGGTAAAATCAGCATAAAGATTATCGTACCAACTACATTGAAGGAAAGGTGAAAAAAAGCGGCTCGTCGTGCATTTATATTTGCGCCAATACTAGATAATAAAGCCACAATACATGAACCAATATTATCTCCGAACAAGATGGGAAGAGCTATGGATAAATTTACAATGCCTTGACTTGCTAATGCCTGAAGGATACCAATAGTAGCACTACTACTCTGTATAATACCTGTTGTTAAGAAGCCTGCAAATACGCCTAACAGTGGAGTTTTACTGAAATTTGTCATAAAATTAATAAATTCGGGCATTTCGGACAGAGGTTTAAAGGCTGCTTCCATTGTTTGCATGCCAAAAAATAAAAGCCCAAACCCTAATATTACCTGTCCTATAAATCTGTGTGCTTTATCTTTACTAAAAAGAAATATGCCAGTTCCTACACCAATAGCAGGTAAAGCGATATTTGAAAGTTTAAAGGCAATTAGTTGAGCCGTAATAGTAGTACCGATATTTGCCCCCATTATAACACCAATGGCTTGAGAAATATCCATTATGCCTGCATTTAACAAACCAACTACAATTACGGTGGTAGCACCGCTACTCTGTATTAAAGCAGTAACCAATGCTCCTACTATAACCCCGATAAAACGGTTCCGTGTTAAAAGTTCCAAAAGATTTTTTAATCGATCACCGGCAACCCTCTCCAGACCCTCGCCCATGAGCCTCATTCCATATATAAAGAGACCCAAGCCTCCAAACATTGTAAAAAAAGTATCCCAAGACAATATATCCTCTCCTCTGAAAAAATGGGTCAATTTAATTATAACAAAGTTTTAACGAAAAAAACATAACTAAATTCGATTATAAATCTTTATGGTTTTTATCGATATTTAAAACATATGAGGCAATGTTGAAGGAATGGTCACCTACACGTTCTAAGTTGGTTAAAAGATCAAGAAAAATTACCCCGGAACTTGGGTTGCATGAACCTTCATTAAGGCGTTTAATATGATTAATTCGCAATTTTTCTTCCATGCTATCAATTTCTTCTTCATTTTTAACGATTTTGTGAGAAGTAGACTTATCCCAATGTAAGAACGTGAAAATTGCCAGATCAAAAGTTTCCTGTACCTTAGAAGATATCTTCACAAGTTCTTCAATAGCTTCATTGCTGAAAGGCAAACGATGTTCTGCACGAAATTCGGCTAACTCCAGTATATTCATAGCATGATCTCCAACGCGTTCCATATCATTTACCGCACTTATCAGATCGGTAATAGAGTTATATTCATCATCAGGCAATGAAGTTCTAGAAAGCATTGCCAGATAGCGGGTGGTTTCTCGGGCTAAATCGTTTATTACAAGTTCCTTCTCTTTTGCCATTTTATCCTTGTGTTCATCATAATACATAAATGTATTTATAGAATCTCGCAGAGTTTCCAGAGCTAAATTACCCATTCGAGCAACTTCTTTTTTAACCTGTGCGAAAGCAAGAGAAGGTGTTTCCAGAAGCCTATCGTCAATGTATTTTAAACCTCGCTCAATAATCTCAGGTTCTCCGGGAATTAGAGAAGTCACAAGCTTCGCAAGCAAAAAAGTAAAGGGCAGTTGAATTAGAGTATTTGATATATTAAAAATGGTATGAGCATTGGCGATTTGTCGTACTGGGTCAGCAGATGTAAAGGATACGAACATCTGAATAAGAGGCAAAATCAACATAAATACCAGTGTTCCCACCATATTGAAGGCAAGATGAAAAACTGCTGTCCGTCGAGCTGTAATGTTAGTGCCTATACTGGAGAGCAATGCTGTTACACATGTTCCAATATTATCGCCAAATAAAATGGGCAGTGCCATGGAGATATTAATGATTCCTTGGCTTGCTAAAGCCTGAAGAATACCTATGGTTGCACTACTGCTTTGGACTAGGCCGGTGGTCAGAAATCCAGCTACTACGCCCAGAAGCGGGGTCTTACTAAAGTTTGCCATGAAGCTTATAAATTCTGGCATTTTAGATAGAGGTTTTAAAGCCACTTGCATAGTCTGCATACCAAAAAACAACAGTCCAAATCCTAAAACGACCTGGCCGATATATCTTTGAGTCTTATTCCTACCAAAAAGAAATATTCCTGTTCCAAGACCAATGGCGGGAAGGGCAAGATCTGTAAGTTTAAAAGCTATAAGCTGTGCTGTCATAGTTGTACCGATATTTGCTCCCATGATAACACCAATAGCTTGGGACAAATCCATAATTCCGGCATTTACTAAACCTACTACCATAACTGTAGTAGCACTACTGCTCTGAATTATGGCAGTAACCAATGCCCCCATTAAAACACCAAGAAAACGGTTTCGGGTGAGAATTTCCAGCAAACCTTTTAACCGGTCACCGGCAGCCCTTTCCAGCCCCTCACCCATAAGTCTCATGCCATATACAAAAAGGCCTAAACCACCAAACATAGAAAAAAATGAATCCAGCGTCAAAATATCATCTCCTGTGAAAATGATGAGTCGGTTTAATTATATGTAAATCTTGTTATATTATAAATTTAAATTGAGGAAGATGTCCATCGTTTTTGTTTAATTAAAACAGAATATAGTTAAACATAAAGAGCTTTTTAGCTTGTCAAAATAAAACCTACTAATTTTACCATGATTCTTGCATAAAATGCAATTTTAAAAAGCATTAAATTTCCTGTAGTGAGGGGTGTTTTTAATAAATATGGAACCTCTATGCGTCAAAGGCTTTTTTAGATTTTTTTCAGACAATGGTATAGAGGCATGTCCCATCGCACCGGTCATAAACCTGCCCAGCTTTCAGGTGGTGAGCAGCAACGAGTAGCTATGGCACGAGCACTTGTCCGCAGCCCAAAACTGCTCCTGGCCGATGAATTGACGGGAAACCTAGACACTGCTACCCGAGACCAAATAATGGAGCTCCTCGATGGTTTAAATCAAAAAGGCCTAACAATAGTAGTGGCTACCCACGACCATGAAGTCATGTCACACTGTAGGCGAAGTATTAAACTCAGAGACGGAGCAGTATTGTTGGATGCTTAAAATTTCTGAGTAATAAGCAGTATTCCTATAACGATAAAAGCTATGCCACCCCCCAAATGAATATAATTAAGTGGCAGCGATTTTGATACGATTGATCCTAAATACACGCCTATAATAGCGTTTAAAATAAGAGCAAGAGCCGCTCCCAGGAAGACACTTAAATAGGATTCGTTGTGAGCGGCTAGAAGCATTGTAGAGAGTTGGGTTTTATCACCCAGTTCTGCTAAAAAAACCAAAGTAAATGTGGTATAAAAGGTCTTCCATATAAACAAAGACTTACAGCCCCTTTCGTAGAAGCCTTTTTTTCTTAGAGGGAAATAATCCTATAATTTTCACACTTGTAGTCAAGAAGTCCATAAGGCTTGCTACAAAAAATCCGATACCTGCTCCCAAAAGTATACTGAAAATAAAAGCATTGCCGCGGTTTAAGGCTAGTTCTAGATTAAGTCCGAGTGCTGCCGGAATCCCTATATAGCTTCTAAAACTGCTCAAATATTCGGTGTAAAAAGGCACCCAAGCAATAAAACTCCACATTATTCCTAAAATAACTCCCTTTCGCTGCTTTGCAGAAATCATTTAATACACCTCCAACCTTCCAATTTCATAGTAAATATTATTCGAAACTCTTAATTTATATGCGACGGCCGATGATTTTTCTACTTACTATTCATATCGGGCATTTTTTATGAATAAAATAAACAAGTTTGAATTTAAAATAGGGGGTGTGAGGAAATTAAACGGTTCTACCTAAGTAAAACGAGTATAACTCGATGGATATGTTTTATGACTTTAGTAGCTGTGGTATTATCCAATTACTATACGTTTTTTCCCAAGGCTATTAGTGTTTTTGCCCGGGCTGACAGGCTGGTGCCTATATATCGAGTAGAAACTCAGGAAAAAAAGGTGGCCATATCCTTTGATGCGGCATGGGGTTCGGATGTTACGCCGAAATTATTGAAGATATTGAAAAAATACAATATAAAAACAACTTTTTTTCTCGTTAAATTCTGGATGGACAAATACCCGGACATGACACGCCGCATCGCCGAAGAAGGTC
>JAQWCA010000324.1 GCA_028706065.1 Tepidanaerobacteraceae bacterium | reverse complement strand
TACGTAAACATATGATAAAATTAAGTGAAGGATCATCAATTTATGCTCAAAACTTAATTTTCAGCTCGATTTCTTTCATTCTTCAGCAAATTATTATCAAAATATCATACATCAATTATAAAACTAACAAATCCCGAAAAATGACTCAATTTTCATGGTTTTGAAAAAAGGGGTTGTAAGAGGGGACTCATATATAAAACTTAGAAACTTATGAGAAAAAAAATGAGTTTTTTGTTAATGGTCGTTTTATTATTGTCTTGTCAAGAGGCAAGTAAAAAATCATATGATATTGATTCAGTTGCTTCACCCCAGGGCACTGAAGTTTTTCAACCTAATTGGGAAAATATTGCTAAAAATTATCAATTCCCAAAATGGTTTGTAGATAGCAAGTTTGGTATCTTTATCCATTGGGGACCTTATGCTGTTCCTGCTTTTGGTAACGAATGGTATCCAAGACATATGTATCAAAAAGACAGTAAAACATACAAACATCATATTGAAAAATGGGGAGCACATGATGAATTTGGATATAAAGATTTTATACCTTTGTTTAAAGCAGAAAATTTTGATGCTGATGAGTGGGCAAAATTATTTAAAGCTTCTGGAGCAAAATATGTAGTTCCAGTTGCAGAACACCATGATGGATTTGCTATGTATGATAGTGAATTAAATAAATGGAATTCTGTTCAAATGGGTCCTGAAAAGGATATTGTTGGATTATTAAAGAGTGCAGTAGAAAAAGAAGGACTTGTATTTGGACTTTCTACTCACAGGGCAGAAAATGCTTGGTTCTTTAATGGAGGTATGGAATTTCCATCAGATGTTCAAGATATGAACATTGATTTATATGGTCGCCGTTATGATGAACAGGTATATACAGATAATTTTGCAAAGGAATGGCTTACACATACCTACGAACTGATTGAAAAGTATGAACCTAAGCTGATATGGTTTGACTGGACTGTAAACGATTCAATATTAATGCCTTACTTCAATAAGTTTATGGCATATTATTACAATAGTGCTTTAGACTGGGGTGAAAATGTAGTTGTAAACACAAAACAAGGTTATCCAACCGATGTACAGGTATGGGATGTTGAGAGAGGAAAATCAGATAAAATGATGAAGTTTCCATGGCAAACAGATACATCTATAGGAAAGAAGTCGTGGTCTTATATAGATGGAGAAGAGAATAAAACTGCTGAGCAGATTATTCATGATTTAATTGATATAGTAAGTAAGAATGGAAATTTACTACTAAATATTGGACCACGTGCTGATGGTACCATTACAGATGAGCAAAAAAGTGTTTTATTATCTATAGGTGAATGGTTGGATATAAATGGTGAAGCTATTTATGGTACTCGTCCATGGAAGAAATTTGGTGAAGGTGAAACTGAGTCTACCAAAGGCTCTTTTTCAGACAACAAGGCTGTAGCCTACACAGCCCAGGATATGCGCTTTACAAAGAAAGGGAATGATTTATATGTAACTGCATTAAATTGGAGTGATAAAATCTTGGTAAAATCATTGGATAAAGAAACAGTGAGCGATACAAAGATTTTAGATGTAAGCCTATTAGGCTCAGAAGATAAAATTGATTGGAAATTAACAGACGAGGGTTTAGAGCTTTCTTTTCCATTAGAAAAGCAATGTAATCACGCCTATTCGTTTAAAAGATCTTTTGATAAAGAAGTTGGGTAACACCTTGAATCAGAAGCAACAGATGAGGTTATGAAGCATGGAGTATGATATAATAATCCAACATAATTCTAAACCTAAAAGTAAAATTTATTTACAACGTGTGATCATTAAAAATTTACAACTATGTTAAAAGGAATTTCTCCACTAATCTCACCCGAACTTCTTGAAGTATTGGCTCGAATGGGTCATGGTGATGAAATAATATTGGCTGACGCTCATTTCCCTGGTGAATCATTTAATGGTAGAGTATTGAGAGCCGATGGCTTAAAGATCCCTGAACTATTAACTGCTATATTGCCATTATTTGAACTTGATGACTATGTGCCTCATCCATTGGTGATGATGTCTGCAGCGGAGGGAGACACTTTAGATCCTGCTGTAGAAAGTGCTTATCTAAAAAGTGTTAGAGTGACCAATCCTGACGTTCCTCCTATTTTGCGTATAGGACGATATGATTTTTACGAACGAGCTAAAACAGCTTTTGCTGTAGTAATGACTGGTGAAACAGCTAAGTATGGTAATATCCTCTTAAAGAAAGGCGTTACTCCCAGTGAGTTTTAATACAAGCAAATATAAATTATATAATCTTCTTGAAGAGGAATGCAACAAATACTCTTGTGTAGTGAACCTTTTCTAATCAAGCTTCTTTTTGTGTAGTTTAATAGGGTTGTTTTTATCGAAAAAAGTTTTTATAAATAATTAAATCAATAAAAAATGAATACTACATCGATCTTTAGACGAGGTGCTTTTCTACCAGGAAACAGTACCGTAGAATTAAAAGAGTTGGAAATTCCAACCCCAGGGCATGGTCAAGTACTTATTAAAACTAAATCTTCAACAATTTGTGGGTCAGATATTCGTGCTATCTATCACGAGCATTTGGGCAAAGGTCCTGAGGGCTATCAAAATGTGGTAGCTGGTCATGAACCATGCGGTCAAATCGTGGAATGTGGCGAGGGTATGAGACGTTTTAAA
>JAQWCA010000323.1 GCA_028706065.1 Tepidanaerobacteraceae bacterium | reverse complement strand
ATTTATAGGGATGTAGATTTTGAAAAACTAAGAAGCGATATACAAAGAGCGAAAGATCAAGTAGTTGAGAATCTAGATTACTATATTTTTCAATTTATCGAAAACGCGGAAAAAAGTGGATCTAAGGTATTCGTGGCAGAATCACAAGATGAAGTATTTAATTATCTAAAGGAATTGATAACGGAGAATGGAGTTCATAGAATTGTCAAATCTAAATCAATGGCTACTGAAGAATTACATCTCAACGATGTTTTAGAGCAATTTGGTGTAGATGAAGTTGTTGAGACAGATCTAGGCGAGTGGATTCTTCAGATCAAGAAAGATAAACCATCTCACATGGTTTTGCCATCTATTCACCTTACGAGAAGCGATGTTGCCGATGTCCTTAACCAGCAGTTGCCCTATACAGTAAAAGATGATGTAAACGATATTGTATCCGTAGCAAGAAAAGAATTGAGGAAGAAATTTATAGATGCCGAGATGGGAATAAATGGTGCGAATGTTTTGATCGCTGAGTCGGGGAGTTATGTATTATTTACTAATGAGGGAAACGGAAGATTGACCGCCAATCTGCCGCCAATACAGGTTGTAATTGCTGGTATAGAGAAGCTGGTACCAAAATTTACAGATCTCTTGCCTATTATTACTGCTCTCCCAAAAAGTGCTACTGCACAAAAAATGATAAGTTATGTAACAGTTGTGTCAGGACCACTACCATTACAGAACAGTACAAAGGATTTACACTATATACTACTGGCTGGGGAAAGAAGAAAAATATTGGAAGATCAGCGTTTCAAGAGCGTGTTTTACTGTTTAAGGTGCGCTTCATGTCTCAACGTTTGCCCAGTATTTCAACAGGTTGGCGGTCATGTTTACGGGGGGCATACCTATACTGGTCCCATCGGTACGATACTTACATATCTCTTATCTGGGTTGGATGAGGCTAAGGATATACATAATTTTTGTGCTAGCTGTCTTAGATGTAAAGAAGTGTGTCCTGCTGGTATCAATATCCCAGATCTTATTCTGTCAATCAGGGAAGAGGTTGTGGAAAAAAACAAATCAGCAGTACTAGACTTACTGGTTGATGGGTTTTTGAAGAAAGATACAAGATTTAATTCTCTTATGAAATTGGGTGCTTATGCCGGGAAAGTTGTGTCTCCGGGAGGTAATTTTCCACTATTTCTTACACGAAAGTTTGCGGGACAAAAATATATACCTGCTATTTCAACAAAATCGCTTAGTGATAGATATATACAATCTTCTATAAAAAAAATATCGAATAAAAGCGTTTTGTTTTTCCCAGGGTGCTTAGTAGAGTACATTTTCCCTGAAATTGGGGAAAAAATTATTAAGTTTTTGGAAAAATGCAGCTATCAGCCGATTCTGTTAGATAAATATGGGTGTTGTGGAGGGCCTGCCCATCATACTGGTAAGAAAAATGCGTTTATTGAGATAGCTCGTTCTAACTTTAGCAAAATTAAGGCCATCGATCCGGATTTTATTGTGTCACCATGTCCTACGTGTACCGAGGTAATCAAGAAGCGATATGGTGAGGTTCTGCCGGAGGCAAAGGACTATCTTTACAAACGCACATTTGATTATTGTCAATTTATTTTCGAAACAGGATTTCAAAATATTGAAACAAAATTTGATTGTATTGCAACCTATCACGATCCTTGCCACTTGCGTCGGGGGTTAGGAATTACGGATGAACCTCGCCAGATAATAAAAAAACTTGGTTTTCAATTGGTGGAGATGGACGAGTACGATGCTTGCTGTGGGATGGCTGGGGCATTTAGCTTGAAGCTACCGAAAATATCGGAAGAGATCATGAAAAAGAAACTATCCAAAGCGGAAAAGACCTGTGCAAAAAATTTGATTACCGCTTGTCCTGGTTGCCTGCTTCAGCTTAGAGGAGGGGCTAAGGCGCTTGGCAAGGATATTGATGTTAAACATTTGGCTGAGTTGGTGGAGTAACAAGGAGCAGTATACATTGAAAAAATATTTATGTCCATCTGAGTGTTGTTTTTATAGGGGGGTGGGAAATACCTTTATTTGGGGTACTTTTTTGAGGAAAGGAAAGAGGTGGGTGTGCAAAAGGGGGAGAAAAAATTAAAAGTATTGAAAAAAAATCACAAAATTTAAAGGAGGCAAAATCTGATGACACAACAAAAAATCAGCAGGGATAAGGCCATTGTTACAGACTTTGGTGCAAATATGGAACCGGTATTAAGGATTAATGCAGGTGAGACCTTTCTTGTTGAGACCCAGGATAATTTCTTTGGGAAAATTGCTGATGAAGGCCTTCCAGCTACTCCTGAAGCATTACCTTTTCTCAATGACATGCCAATTAGGGTAAATCCAGTAGCGGGCCCTATCTATGTAGAGGGCATTGAAGCCGGAGATCTCTTAGTAGTAGAAATTGAAGACATTATTCCCTCCGAAAGAGGTTGGACTGGTTTTATGCCAGGATTGGGAAACCTAGCTGGGAATGTTGAATTTCCCGATTTACAAGGGCCTTATACAGTAATTACATATCATAAACCAGGACCTAGCGGAACTACATCTGATGGAACGGGTACTTTTAACGTAGTACGTGAGGTAACATATCCTTTAAAGCCGTTTATAGGGACAATCATGACAGCACCTAAAAGAGGAGTTGATAACACTCTTACGACAC